>JBFLXB010000011.1 GCA_040757335.1 Nitrospirota bacterium
ACCGACGGCTCACCCGAGCCCGCCACCCCGCCCGAGGCCGTCATCCCCCGGCTGCCCCCACGGCGTTCGCCACGCGCCAGGCCTCCGGTTCCCACCTCGTAACGAAGTCAACTGCGGAATCCGGGCTCATAGGTCAGCTCGACCTGGCACCAATGTTGGCACCACATCCAGTGTCGGAATAATCAACAAATCGGAGTTTCCTTACAACAGACTGGATCTACGGAGGAAACTGGAGCCGGCGGTCGGGATTGAACCGACGACCTGCTGATTACGAATCAGCTGCTCTACCACTGAGCTACGCCGGCGCGGCTTGGCGGGAACTACTGAAGCGGGTGCGGCGGTACTGTAGTCGAATCGGCCGGCGAAGTCAACGCGGGCGGCACTCGGTCCGAAGGGCTTGACCGGGACGGTGCCTGCGGCGCGCTCGTCGCAGTCGTGGGGGCCGGAGCGATGGCGGCGCGGGGTGCGGGAGCGCTCTGCGCGCGAGCACTCTGGTTGTCGGCGTTGAGCGCGAGACGCGGTAGGACCACGGTGCGCACGCGGCCGCTGGGCCCGAGTGACGGAATGGGTTCACCGTTGAACTCCACGGTCACTCCGCCGGCGTTCCCGACCGTGAGCCGGAATTCGCGCTCCCCGGACCACCCGACACGTTGTCCGGGCTGCAGCAAAACCTCTTTGGTCTCCCCGTTGTCGATCGTCACCTGCACCCAACTCGTCTCGTTCGCGGTCACCGCGAGTTGTTGGGGCTTGGAGGCCTCGCGCGGAGGAGCCGTCGCCGGCGCAGGAGCCGTGCTCGGTGGCCCGGCGGGCGGCGTGCTCGGAACCGATTCGGGGACCGGCTCCCCCACGATCGGTTCCCCCGCGCCCGGCACCGGGACGGGTTCGCTCACGGGGGGCGGCGGAAGTTCCATGGGCGCGGCAATGTCCGTCGGGTGCTGATCGGATTGGCTCCGTGGGCTCAACGCCATCACCCCGGAGATCACCACCATCAGCGCCGCAGCCGTCAGCCCCAGCCCGGTCAGTTTGTGCTGCCACGCGTGCTGGCGACCGGACCGAGCCGCGCGCGCGACCGGGTCGTCCTCCTGGGCGATTTTGAAGTACTCCGCGGCGAACTCCTGGTACCGTGTCGACACCTCCCGCTCGTCCAGTCCCAGGCAGCGCGCGTAGGCGCGCAGGAACCCTTTGACGGTGACCTCGGCCGGCAGCAGGGGGTAGTCGTCGCGCTCCAACGCCTCCAAGGTTTGCAGCCGGATTCGCGTACGCGCGGACACCTCCTCCAGCGACATCCCCCGTTTGCTTCGTTCCGCGCGCAGGTACTGACCGAGCCGCTCCATGAGTTTAATGCTCCTCGAAATCGGTTACTTGCGAAGGCGCGCGAGATAATTGTTCGCGTCTTCCGCCCACACGCTGCCCGGAGCCAGTTCGACGACCTTGCGATACGAGTCCTTGGCCTTGTCGGGCATTTCGGCGCGCGCATAGGACTTCGCCAAGTGATAGTGCCCCTCGGCAAAATCTGGCAATTGCTTGACCGTGATCTCAAAGGCCGCAATGGCCTCGCGATCGGCGCCCTGCTCCTCGTAAATACGTCCGGCCTCAAACGCCGCCAGCGCGTGCGTGGGGTTCACGCGCAGCGCAGCGGCGAACGCGCGGAGGGCTTGGTCCGGCTGCTTTAGTTTCAAGTAGACCTTGCCCTTGTTGTACTGAGCCAGATCCGGGGTCAGATACTGCGGGAAGCTCAGGGCTTTATCGAACTGCTGCAACGCCAGGTCGCTTTTGCCCTGCTCGTCATACACCTTGCCGAGGTAGTTCCAAGCCTCCGCGTAGCGAGGGTCCAACTTGAGCACGCGCCTGAACTCGCTCGCCGCCTTGTCGTAGTTGCCTTGGACAAAATAGATATGGCCCAGCGCGTAGTGGGTGTCCCGGTCTTTGGGGTTGAGCTCCGCAGCCTTCTGGAACTCGACGTACGCCGGTTGGATCTGCTGGTCGATCAAGTACGAGTACCCCATTTTGTAGTGCGCATCGGCCCTGCGAATGTCCCCTTTATTGGCGCAGCCTGAGAGGAGTATAGCAGACGCCACGGCCCACCCGGCCGCACGCCACGGTGCGGACGATTGACGCCGCCGTGCTTGGTCGTTTCCGTGCACCTGGAGGTCCTCCTTAGGGTTCGATGTCTTCGAAAAACGTGAGGTGCTTGAACTCTCGGTACCGCTGTTGAATTTCGAGTCGGGTGAGCGTCCGGAACCGATCGAGGCTGAACGCTTCTACGCAAAACGACGCCAGCACGCTCCCGAAAATCACGGCCTTGCACAAATTGGCGTGATCCAGGGACGGGTGTTTGGCCAGATGCCCCAAAAACCCCCCGGCAAAGCTGTCGCCGGCGCCGGTCGGGTCAAATACGTGCTCGAGGGGGAACGCGGGCGCGGCAAAGACCTTCGACCCGGAGAACAAGAGCGCCCCGTACTCCCCGCGCTTGATGATCACCGTGCTCGGCCCCATGCCCATGATCGCGCGGCTGGCCTTGACCAGATTGACTTCACCGGCCAACTGTCGGGCCTCGCCATCATTGACGATGAGAATGTCCACCTCGCGCAGCGTACGCTTCAGCTCCGCCTGTTTGCCCTCGATCCAGAAGTTCATGGTGTCGCACGCGACGATCTTGGGGCGCGTCACCTGTCCGAGCACGTCCCGTTGCAACGCCGGGTCGATGTTGGCCAGGAACACCAGCGAGGGCTGGCGATACCGGTCCGGGACCTGCGGGGCGAAGCGTTCGAACACATTGAGCTGCGTCTCGAGGGTCTTGGCTTCGTTGAGCTGGTAGCTGTATTCGCCGCGCCATCGAAAGGTCTTGCCCTTGCTGGTTTCCACCCCGCCGACATCGACGCCTCGGCTTCGCAGAAACTCCAGGTGGGCCTCGGGGAAATCCTCCCCCACGGTCGCGACAACGTTGACCGCCGTGAAATACGACGCCGAGACCGAGAAATACGTGGCGGACCCGCCCAACACCTCGTCCGCTTTCCCGAACGGCGTCTTGACCGAATCCAAGGCCACCGACCCCACGACCAATAAACTCATACCCCGCACTCCTTCCCCGTGGCTTGCGTCTCGCTCGAACGCGGCAGCAGGCTGACCAGGTTGGTCGCAGCCATTGCCAGGACGTCCTGCAGTCTGATCTCTTCGCTGACGGTTTCTTCGACCACCTCGGTTCCACCCTCCCCCGTCCAGACGAGGTCCCCGCACCGACTGTCCCACACGTCGCCGCGAAGGCGGATGCGCTGCACGCGCTCCGTGGCGCGCTTGGAGGCAGGAAGGCCCGGTGTGACCGCCGCGGTTGCGGGATCCGACACAGCCCGCGTGGTCCGTTCGTACTGCACGATCCTGGTCAAGAAAAAGTACCGGACACCTTCCGCCGCGGCAAACCGCCGCAACAGCCCCGCGTCGATCGTTCCATGCTGTTCATAGTCCCGCATGAGGCGCGTCAAGTCCCCGCTCATGCCCACCTCACGCGCGCGGGCCGCGGCGTCGCTGCGTGGGATCACGCGGATCCGCGACAGGTGATTGGAGGCCGCCTGGTCGAGCACGAACCCCACGTCCTCTCGGATCCCCTCCGGCGCGACCGCGGACGTCACCCCGAGCAGCGCAATGCCCCCGCTTTTCAGACGCGCCCCGTCGAAGTGGGCCGCGCGAAACAGTTGGGTCTCGTCGTGCGCAATCGACGGGCCGAGCGGCGCGGCGCAACCGCCGGCTGCCAATACGCTGACCATCACGCCGATGAGACGGGCGGTCACCGCGTTCGACCGCCGAGGAGGAGGGAAAGCCTCGCTTTTTCTCGAGCGGACATGGCGTCCGGCCGGGTGATAATCGCGTACCGGAGCGCCTCCCCGCAGCGGCAGCCCCGCGTCGCCGAAGCCAGCGTGGGGACCACGGCGGCTAATACGCGTTTGGCCTTGATCACGTTGTCTTGCAGGATTTTGATCACCGCCTCGACCGTGACCGGCGACTCCTCGTGGTGCCAACAATCGTAGTCGGTCACCAGCGCCAACGTTGCGTAGCACAGCTCAGCCTCGCGCGCGAGTTTGGCCTCGGTGGCGTTGGTCATCCCGATCACGTCCACGCCCCACTGCCGATAGATCAGCGATTCTCCGCGGCTGGAGAACTGCGGGCCCTCCATACACAGGTACGTCCCGCGCTCGTGGGAGGTCAACCCCAGGCGATGGCAGGCCCCCGCGAGTGCGGTGGTGAGTTCGGAGCAGACCGGGTCCGCGAATGCCACGTGCGCCACGATGCCGCCGTCGAAAAACGTGGAGACGCGGTGTTTGGTATGGTCGTAGAACTGATCGGGAATCAAGATCTCGCCGGGATGCACCGACTCTTTCATGCTGCCCACGGCGCTGACGGACAAAATACGTTCCACCCCCAGTTGCTTCATCGCATGGATATTGGCGCGATAGGGAATGCGGCTCGGGGAGTGGCGATGGCCCCTCCCGTGGCGCGCAAGAAACGCCACGTCGACTCCGTCGAGCGACCCCACGGTGATGGCGTCGGAGGGGATGCCGAACGGCGTCCGCACCCGAACCCTCTGTTGCGCCTTGAACCCCTCCATTTCGTACAACCCGCTGCCGCCGATAATCCCGATCCGCGCCCGTGGAGCGCCCTTGCGCTTACCCGACCTCACCATCCCTCTCTCCGCTTCGCTGTGACCCCGACCGCGTCGTCGAGGCGCGCGACGACGCGGGTGACCACCTCGTCCACCCTCGCGTCATCCTTGACGTCCACCCACCGGACCGCGGGATCGGCGGCAAACCAGGTGATCTGCCGTTTCGCGTACCGCCGCGTGTCGCGTTTGGTCAATCGAATCGCTTCGCTCAGATCGTACGCCCCTCCCAGCGCGCCGACGATCTGCCGATATCCCACCGCGCGCAGGCCTGGTGCGTCGCTTCCATACCCGCGCCGCATCAGTCCCGCGACCTCCTCCTCCAGTCCGGCTTCCACCATCCCGTCGACCCGCGCATCGATGCGTCGATAGAGGTCCTCGCGGTCGCGGCGCAAGCCCACGATCACCGCGTCGTAGCGAGGCGCGCGAAACCCGTGGGCTCGCTGCATCGCGGACAACGGCGTCCCGGTCAGCTCGAAGACTTCGATCGCGCGCAGCGCCTTGGGCAGATCGTTGGGATGGATCGCGGCCGCCGAAGCGGGATCCACGTCGCTCAACCGCCGATATACCGCACCGGGTTCGCAGCGCTCGCGCGCCAACCACGCGCTCCGCAGGTCGGGATCCGCGGTCGGGCCATCACACAGTCCCCACAAGAGCGCCCGGACGTAGAGCCCGGTCCCGCCGACCAAGAGGACGCGCGCACCGCGGGCGTGCAGCGCCGAGACACAGGCCGCTGCGTCGCGCGCATACCGCCCCGCGCTGTAGGCCTCGTCGGGGTCAACCAGGTCCAGCAGGTGGTGGGGCACCCGGCTCCGCTCGGCGACGCTGGGTTTGGCGGTTCCGATATCCAGACCGCGGTAGACCTGGCGCGAATCCGCGCACACGATCTCGGCGCCCAGCCGTTCCGCGAGGTCCAGCGCCACCTCGCTCTTCCCGACCCCGGTGGGGCCGACCAAACAGACGATCATCCCCTTCTCCCGAACGCCCGTTCCAAATCCTGGGGCGCGAATCGCAGCGAGACCGGGCGACCGTGTGGGCAGGTGGCGTTGCGCGGGGTCGCCACCAGGTCGCGGAGCAGCGCGACGGTGGTCTCGTCGTCCAATCGCTGATGGGCTTTCACCGCCGCGTGACACGCCGCCGTGGCCAGCAGCCGGTGGATCGGCTCACGCGATTCCATCGCGCCGTCCTCCGTCAAGGCTTCCACCATCTCGCGCACCAGGGTCCGCCACGCTACGCCGGCCAGAAGCGCCGGGACGGCCCGGACCACAAACGTGTTGGGGCCGAACGGCTCGATCTCGACGCCCGCCTCGCGGAGGACGTCGAGTCGCTCGCGGATCGTCAGGGCCTGATCCGGCGGATACTCGCACGTTTCCGCAAGCAACAGCGGCTGGCTCGCGGTCGCTCCCCCTGCGTGCTCGGCCACCAGGCGTTCGTACAGCACCCGCTCGTGCGCCGCGTGTTGGTCGATGACGCGCAGTTCGCCGTCCACTTCCGCCACCAGATAGGTCCGGTCATATTGACCGAAGTACCGAAACAACGGACCCAGCTCGAGGGAGCGGGGGGGAGCGACCGTGCGGTACGTCGCGGCGGGTTCGCTGATCATCGGGTGCGTGGACGTCGCGTTGGGATCATCCAAGTCGACGCCAACTTCGACTTCGAGAGACCGGAGCCCCGCGGGAGCCGGAAGATCCGCCGCGGACAGCGCGTCCTGCAGCGCCGCGGTCAGGAGACGCGCCACGTCGTCGGGCCTGACAAATCGCACTTCGCGTTTGGACGGGTGGACGTTCACGTCGACTTCCGAGGGGGGCATGCGAAGGCACAACACCACAACGGGATGCCGTCCGGTCATCAGCCGCGTGGCATAGGCCTGATCCACCGCGCGAAGGAACACCGGATGGCGAACCGGACGGCCGTTCACGTACCACTCCTGACCCTTGCGCGTGGCGCGGTCGATGTCGGGGCGGGAACAGTATCCGACGACTTCGAGGGACCCTCGCGCGCCGCGAACCGGAATCAACCGCTCCCCCACGGCCTCGCGACCGTACACTTGGACGAGACGATCAGCCAGATCCTTCGCGGCCGGGTATTCCAGGACGCGCCGCCCTTCGTGGGTCAGGACAAACGACACCCCTGGATGCCCCAGCGCGTGCTGCTGCACCACCGCGCACACGTGGGACAACTCGGTGGCGGATGACTTGAGGAACTTGTGGCGAGCCGGCGTGTGCGCGAACAGATCGTGGACCGCGATCACTGTTCCGGATCGGGGGGCGCTGGGCGCGCGACGAATGACCCGCCCGCCGTCGAGCTCGATTTCGGCGCCTTCGGTTGCGCCTCGCGGCGCGCTGGCGGCCCGCACGCGCGCCACCGCGGCGATACTGGGCAGCGCCTCGCCGCGAAACCCGAGCGTGGTCAACCGATCGAGGTCGTCCAACGAGCCGATCTTGCTGGTCGCGTGTCGCTCGAACGCGAGGAGCAGATCGTCCGGCGTCATGCCCTCGCCGTCGTCGGACACGGTCAGGGACCACGACCCGGGGCACGCGGTCTCTACGTCGATCCGTCGAGCCCCGGCGTCGAGCGCGTTCTCGACCAACTCCTTGACCACCGACGCCGGCCGCTCCACCACCTCCCCCGCCGCAATGCAATCAATCAACGCATCAGGCAGCCGACGAATTCTCCCCGTTTCAGCGCCGGCGGTGGGCAACAGGTCCTCGAATGGGAAGGATGGCGACATTGATAATCGAGATAAGGGCGAGATCTTCAGTACGCATCCGACTCGACGAACGTCGAGTCGAGCCTATTGAGGAATCGGCCGGATGCAAGGCGGAGCGAGCACCGCACCGGTAGGGGCGTATTGCAATACGCCCCTACGAAACCGTGAGGAGCGGATGCGCAGCGACAACGCCGCAGACGGCCGTTCATCAATAGGCTCCTTACCGGAGTTCGGCGAGCTTTTCCTTGGCGAGATTCGCCTCACTCGCCCGCGGAAAATCCTCCAACACCCGCTTCAGCGCGGCGCGAGCCTTCACCTTGTCGCCCACCGCGGCATACGCAAACCCTTCTTTCAACAGGGCCCCGGGCAATTTTTCGTTTTTCGGAAACTGCGAAATCAGACGGTCGTATTGTTCGATAGCCTGAGGGTACTGCTTGGTCTGGTAAAACGATTCCCCCAGCCAGTACAAGGCGTGCGGTACCAGAATCGAGTTCGGATACTGTTGGAGAAAGCTCTGGAATCCCTGGATCGCGAACTCGTAACTTCCCTTGATGAAGTCGTTGTACGCGAGGTTATACGCCTCGACCGGGCTCAACCCGCTGCGGGGCGTACGCCCCGGGACCACCACGCGCTCCTGATCCGACGGCGAGGCCTCGGGAGCGGGCGTTAGGCCGGGAACGGGCACCGGCGCGATCGAGGCCTTCCGCTCCTGCTCGGCCATTCGCATTTCGAGCGCTTCGAACCTGGTGGTGACCTGATTCAGCCGAAAGGATTGGTCGTCGACGGCTTTGGACAGCTCAGAGACACGGTGGGCCTGCTCTTCGAGCCGCCCCTGCATGGTCTGTACGTCCGCCGCGATCTGATCGAGCCGGACCACCAGGTCGACCTGGCTGCGCTGCCCGGTGGTTGTCCGTTCTTGCGCCAACTTGTCGACCGTACCCACCCGGTCGGCAATCTGGTCGAGTTGCCCCCGCATCAGTTCGACGTCGGTCTGCACGTCGACCAGCGCGGCCTGCGTCGCGCACCCGGTCAATAGGGCGCATGCGAGCCACCATGCTCCCGCGAACACCGCGCTCCAGCGGCATCGCGCGGGAGCGTTCGTCGAACCCGTAACCGAAATCGCCTCAGCGCAACGCAAGGTGAGCCCGCCGGTTCTTCTGCCAGCACGACTCCTGGTGGTCGCGACAGACCGGCTGCTCCTCACCGTAACTGATCGTCGACAGGTTCGACGCCGGGACACCCAGCGCCACCAGCACGCGCTTGACCGCTTCGGCTCGGCGCTCGCCGAGCGCGAGGTTGTACTCGTTGGTTCCACGCTCGTCACAATTCCCTTCGATCCGGACCTGGACGCTCCCGCGGCTCAACAGCCACTTGGCGTTTTGCTCCAACGCGGCCCGCGCGCTCGGCGTGATCTCGGAACGATCGAAGTCAAAATACACGTCGGCCAACCCCGCCGCCGGAGGTGGAGCGGGCGGCGGCGCGACTGCCTGCTCCTCGGCGGCCACCGGCGGCATGACCTCTTCGACGGAAGGCGGAGCCGCCTCTCCGGGGCGCGCCTGCTCGGCGGATTGGACCGCGGTCTGGGGCTTCTTGGGACAACCGGAAAGGAGCACTGCGAGGGCTGCGGATCCCGCGACGACCGTCCATGCTGAACGTGACCAGATCATACCAGAGCCTCCCTGTGTCGAGAATCGATCCCTGGGGCGTGCGCGGCGCCGCGGCATCCCCTCCGCGGTCGTAGCCAAGCGCGCCCGCACCCTGACGACAAACGGGGTTCAGAATACAAAGATCATGGGCAAATTGCAAGGCAACCGGGCCGCCTTGACCCGCCGGTTCACCGCGTGGTACGCTCCCGCCCAATCGTCAGGGTATCTAATTATGGGATATCGACTCGTCGCGTTCTTCGCTTGGTTTTGCGCCCTCGCCGGTCCCCTGGCCGGGGCCTCCGGAGCTCGGGCCGCCGGGCTGGAGGCCGTTGCCCCGAACGTGTACGTCTTCCCCGGACAAGCCGGCGACGCCAACGCGGGCGTGGTGATCGGGGACCAAGGCGTGGTGGTGATCGACTCGGGGCCGACGCCCGAAGCCGCCCGGCGGCTGGCCGCGGAGATTAAACGCCTCACGCCCAAGCCCATCCTCTACGTCGTGTTCACCCATGCACACGGCGACCACACGCTTTCCGTCCACGAATTGGCGCCCACAAAGGGCATCATCGCTCACGTCTACACCAAGGACTACTTGGCCGATCACGGCGCGGAGCACCTGAAAACCTATCGCGAGCGGATGGGTGAGGCGGGGGTGCGGGGCGCCAAAGTCACGTTGCCCACGATTACATTTCCGGACATGTACAACATTCCGCTCGGCAAGGAACATATCCTGCTCTTCTACCAGGGCCGAGGGCACACGCGGGGCGATATCGTGGCGTACCTGCCGAAGGCGCACGTGTTGTTTACCGGCGATTTGGTCTACGCGGGGCGGTTGCCGTGGATGGGCGACGGGTACGCCAAGGAATGGCAGGAAACGCTGGACCGCTTGGCTGTGCTGGATGTCACCACCATTGTTCCGGGCCACGGTCAGTGGGGCGGCCGGCCGGTGCTGACCACGTTCCGCGAGTACCTCACGGATCTCTACTCGGCGGTCTTTGTCACCTGGATGATCAAACGTCCGATCGCGACCGCCAAGAAAGAGGTCCAGCTTCCCAAGTACGAAAGCTGGCTCAAATACAAGGAGTGGCTTCCCGCCAACGTGGAAAAGGTCTACCAAGACTTGGTGGCGGAGTCCGAAGGCGCCCCCTCGTACGAAACCATGCCGCCGGCGCAGTAAGGGATCAGTCCCTGTCTACGCGTGGCGCGCCGCCATGATCTGACCCGAAGAAATTCTCCACTTCCACGAACGAACTGGTGACCGGCGCGGGGGGCAGCGACTCCAAGAAGAATCGGCCGTAGCCGTGCGTCAGCAGCCGCCGATCCAGGATCGCAATCACGCCGCGATCGCGCCGGCTGCGGATGAGCCGGCCAAAGCCTTGTTTGAGCCAAATCGCGGCCGCGGGCAGGTGATAGGCCGCGAAGGAATCGAGTCCATCGTGCTTGAGCGCGTCGGTCCGCGCCTGGACAATGGGATCGTCCGGAGGCGCGAACGGGAGCTTGTCGAGCACTACGCAGGACAGCGCCTCGCCAGGCACGTCGATCCCTTGCCAGAATCCCATGGTCGCGAACAAGAGGGACGGTTCGGCTTGAAAGCGTTCGATCAACGCCATGCGGGGCCCGTCGCCTTGTTTCAACACGGGATAGGCGAGCCGCCGGCGACACATCTCGAACACCGCGTCCAGCGCGCGGTGGCTGGTGAACAACACGAACGCGCGGCCGCGGCTGGCCGCCACGATGCGAACCACTTCGTCCGCCACGGCGTCCGTGAAACCCGGATCCCGGGGGAGCGGGAGGTCCCGAGGGACGTACACCAGCGCCTGCGTCTGATAATTAAACGGCGAGGCGAGGGCCAGTTCCTGGGCGTCGTCGATGCCCAGCCGGCTCTTGAGATACGCGAAGGACCCGCCCGCGGTGAGCGTGGCGGAGGCAAGTACGCAGGGCGTTCCGGACGAGAAGAGCGTTTCTCGCAGGATGGACGACACGTCGAGCGGCGAGGCGGACAGCCGCACCACAGCGCCGTTGGTCTCGACCCAAAACACGTACGCGGGATCTTCCGCGCGCCACAGAAACCGGGCATCGCGGCCGAGCGCGGCCACGCGTTCGGCCAGCCGCGCCCACCCCTCGCTCGGAGCGCCCAGCGCGTCGATCGCTAGTTTGACCTCCCCCAGCCGCGCCAGCAGATCGAGCCCCGACGCCGCGGCGCGCTCAGCCGCGTCCGGGACCCACCGGAGCCTCGTGGCGGCGTCGGAACCCGCCACGCAACGCAACGCGTCGAACGCGCGCTCGGCCGCAGCCTGCAGCCGGTCCACGGCCTCGAAGGCCGTCGCTCGCCCGGATGGATCGCCTCCCGGCAGCGGTTCTCGTCGCAGATCGGCGAGCAGATCGCGCACGCGGTGCCGCGACACGGTCACCCCCCAGTGGCTCGTCGCCACCTCTTCGAGCACGTGCGCCTCGTCGAAGATGACCGCGGTGTGGTGCGGCACGATCGAGCCGGAGGCGTGCGGCCCCGCCGCGAGGTCCGCGAAGAACAATGCGTGGTTGACGATGACCAGGTCGGCGCGCGCGGCCCGGCGCTTGGCGCGGGTCAGAAAACAGGGTTCATATCGCGGACAGGCCGATCCCAGGCACTGATCCCCGGTCACCGACACCAGGGGCCAGAGCGGGTCGTCATCCGCCAGCCACGCCAGCTCCGCCCGATCCCCGGTTTCGGTCTCGCCCGCCCACCTCCGGACCGCGTCCACCGCCCCCGGGAGGAGGCTACGGCTGGCTTGCCCTGCGGCATCCTCCAGCCGATACAGGCACACGTAGTTCTCCCGGCCCTTGAGCACGCACCAATCCACCGAGCGGTCGAGCGCGCGCTCCACGAGCGGCAACTCCCGGCTGGCGAGCTGGTCCTGCAACGCCCGCGTTCCGGTGGAGATGACGACTTTCTTCCCGCTCAGCACCGCCGGGATCAGATACGCGAGCGTCTTGCCGGTTCCGGTGCCGGCTTCGACCAGCAGGGTCCGGTCGGCATCAAGCGCGTCAGCCACGGCTCGCGCCATGGCCGCCTGTTGGAGCCGAGGCTCAAAGCCCGGGACAACGCGGGCCAGCGCTCCGCCTGACCGCCACGCGGCGTCGACGGCCTCGATCCATTCGTCAGCGTGGGGAGTTGACACGGTGTCCGTTCACGATATCGTTACGTCACGGCGCGAGAGGAGCGGTCGATGGCCGAGATCCAGCTACAGGGCAAGAGCTTGGCGGCGGTGGCACGCGATATCGCCGACGGGATGATCTTTATGACCCCGCTCGTGCTCAAGAACCTCGATGAAGGCGGGATCCGGGCGCTGTATCACCAACTCAAGAAACTGCAAACCGAGGTGCGCGGGTCCAAGTTCCCGTCCCACGACATCCAAGGAATCCGCACGCGAAATCTCAAGCTCCAACGCCTGCACCAATCGTTGAACGTCCTGGAACACTCGGCGCGCAAACTCCGCATCAAAATTGCTTAGGCCTGTCCATGAATGGGCATCTGCAGCGTTGCCGCTGCGCGTCCGGTCCTCACGTACGCACACAGTGCGCTTCGGTCCGGTGCTCGCGGCGCCTTGCATCTGCCCCATTCCTGAACAGGCTGCCCTGAACCGACGACCAGGATACTTCGACAAATTGCCTAGCCCGAGGCCGGCAGGTTCGTGGCAACGAAGGGCTCCAGTTTTCTGTCTTTTTTCTTGAGAGTCTCGGCCAGCTTGAGCGCGTCCTCGCGCGTGGCGAACGATCCCATCCGCACCCGGTAACGAACGCCCGTGTCGGGCAGCACGACGCGCGTGACCGACACGGTATACCGGTAGTGACGGACCTTGGCGGCCAGGCGCTCGGCCGATTTCCGGTCCTGGAACGATCCGACCTGCACGGTGTAGGACTTGCGGTTCACTGGCCGCGACGACTCCACACGTTTGGGCGACGGCTCCGGACGGGACACCCTCGGTTCGGCCGGCGGCTTGGGTTCGAGTTTGGGAGGCGTCTGGCTCGCGTTGCCCAGCGATTTGTAGAACGTGAACTCCTGGGGTTTGTACGGGGAGTCCTCGCCCGGAGGGCCGGACGCGGCCCGCGGCGCGGACGATCCCGGGGCGGACTGGCCGATGACCACTCGCCCCCCGCCGTCGATGGCCGCGTCTCCGCCGGGTTCGGGCGGGGGTTCGGCCAGCCACCGATCCACCAGCGAATAGGAGACGACGCCCACCACCACGAGCAACGTCACGATGGCGAGATACGGCTTGAGCGAGTGGCCTTGATCGCTCGCGACGCGGCCGACTCGCGGACCGGAGGGACTGCCGGCCATCAGAAGATCACCATCGCGTCGCCGTAACTGTAAAACCGGTAGCCCTCGGCCGCGGCCTCGCGGTACAGATCCAAGAGGGCCGAACGTCCGCACAAGGCCGACGCCAACAACAACGGCGTCGAGCGGGGCAAGTGAAAATTGGTGACCAGCGCGTCCACCGCGCGCCAGCGATACCCCGGCCGGATGAACAGGGAGGTGTCGCCCGAGAACGCGCGCACGCGGCCCTCCGCGGCCGCGGTTTCGATCAGGCGCGTAGAGGTCGTGCCCACCGCGATCACCCGGCTCCCGGACTCGCGGGCGCGGTTGATCGCCTCGGCGGTCTCGGGCGGGACCTCACCCCACTCCGCTTCCATCCGGTGGTCGGCGAGTCGCGCCGCCCGCAGGGGCTCGAAGGTCCCGGGGCCGACGTGCAGCGTCACCGTGGCGACGTGCACGCCGCGTGCGATGAGTGCGTCAAACACCGCGCGGGTAAAGTGCAGGCCCGCGGTCGGCGCAGCCACCGACCCCTCGGCGCGCGCGTAGACCGTCTGGTACCTGGCGCGATCAGCCGCGTCCGGCGCGTCCCCGCCGCGCGTTTTGGCGATGTACGGGGGCAGCGGCACGCGACCGGCTCGATCAAGCCACACCGGGTCGTCCGGGGTGAGACGCAGCCTGGTTCTCCCGGCGGCATTCGGCTCGAGCACCTCGCCCTCGCCGCCCAGCTCGAACGCGATCCGCTGGCCCGGACGAACCGCACCCTTCACCAGCGCGGTCCACGCACCGCCGTCCCGGCGAATCAGCAACACCTCCACGCGCCCGCCGCTCGGAATCTTCACGCCATCGAGTCGGGCCGGGATCACGCGCGAATCATTGACGATCATGACATCGCCGGGCGCGCAGTATCCGGGGAGGTCGAGAAACCGGCGGTGCTCCACGCGGCCGGTTCGGCGGTCGTAGACCAACAGTCGCGACGCGTCGCGAACCGGTGCCGGACGATCCGCGATCCGCGCCCAGGCCTCCGGATAGTCGAAGGCCTCCAGGCGTTCGTCTTCCCCGACCGTCACGTCGGTCGGTTCAGCGAGCGCGGGAGACGCGGGGAGTGATGACATCGACGGTCGTCCCAGGGTAGTAGTACCCGATGATCTGATCCGCGGTCCACCCGCGCTCGGCCAGGGCCTTCATGCCCCACTGGCACAGGCCCACGCCGTGTCCCCAGCCCCCGCCTTCGAACCACGCCTCGACCCGTTGAGTCTCGGGATTGACCGCAAACTCGGTGAGGTCGAAACGCATGCTGGGCAGGCGGCGGTAGCCGATTATACGGCGCAGCTCTTCCCCCTTCAAGATGAGCGCACCGCCCGCGTGGACGATTCGGACCGCCGAGATGCGTCCCGAGCGGTTGCGGCCCAACGGCGTGATGGACCCGATGAGACCGACCCGGTACCCCGCCTGGCCCAGGGCCGCCTCGATTTCGTCGAGCGGGACCCGGCGCGTCCACCGGGCGGCGGGGGACTCGGTGTCGAAGGAGCAGTCCACGCCCTTCAGATACGGCCGGTCGATCCCCCAGACCTCCAGCGCGTCTTCGGTGGGTCCCGCCGACGTGGAGTGGTACGGGGTGAACGCCAGTTGTCCGCCGAACCGCACCACGCGTCCGGCCGTCGCCTCCACGGCCTTGGAGGTTCGACCATCCTCGCTCGGGATGCCTCCGTACACCTGACTCTGCACCGTGGCGTCCACGTCGAAGTGGTTGCCGCCGCGTTCGGCCTTCTGGTAGAGCGCATACGTGCGCGCCAGGATCGCCTGGACCTTCAGCGCCTCCGCGGGCCAGTCGGACGGCACCTCGGACGGCACCACGCTGCGAACGTAGTCTTCGAGGCGCACCTCATTGACCACGAACACGCGGCGGTCACGTACCGTGATCACGAGGTCGCCGCGCACCGGGGTGCCGTCAACCGTCAGGAACGCCGAGGTTCCGGCGATTCGCACCGGTGGCGTCACCTTGCGGTCGTTCACGATCAGGCGGCCGCCCGCGCGCTGAACGTGCACGCCGCCGCTGAGCGTGGCCTTCCATCCGTTCCCCGCCACAAAGATAGGACCGGAGCTGGTGACGGTCACCTCGTGGCGGGCGGCCTCCAGGGCCACGCGAATCCGCTGATCGTCGTCGGAGGCGGCCGCGGCCGGGAACACCCCGGCGGCCAGGGTCAGCACGGCGAAGAGGAGCGTGCGTGTGATCAACGCCGGCCGAAGAACCACAGCAGCAGGGTCAGCAGGATGCTCAGGATGATGCTGGTCGTGATGGGAAGGTAAAAGCGGACGTTGTCGCGTTCGATCGCTATATCGCCGGGCAAACGCCCCAACCACGACAGCCACGTGGGCAGGCGGCTGCCGAGCAGCACCCACACACCCACCAGCACGAAGAGGGCGCCGATGAGGATCAGCGCCTTCCCCATCACGCCGGACATCGGGGACTAGGACGCCGACACAGCGAGCATGCGATCCAACGCCTGCTTGGCGCGGACGCGGACGGGCTCCGGAACCGACACCACGTGCTGAAGATCCTCGAGCGACCACAGGATCTTTTCCAGGGTGTTCACGCGCATGTGCGAGCAGTCGCACCATTGGCATGAAGCATACACACGTTTCTCGGGATTCTCTTTTTGGATCCGATGGAGGATTCCCACCTCGGTCGCCACGATGACCTCCGGCGCCGACGACGCCTTGGCGGCCCGGCACATGCCGCTGGTGGACAACACGCGATCCCCCAACTCCCGCACGTCGCCCGGGCATTCGGGGTGCACCAGCACTTCGGCGGCCGGGTGCGCGGCCTTCATCACCTCCAGGTCCGACGCCATGATGCGGTAATGCACCGGGCAGTACCCGTTGTAGAGAATCAGTTTGCGGCCGGTTTGCTTGGCCACGTAGTCGCCGAGAAACTGGTCCGGGATGAAGATGACGTCGCGGTCCGGCGGAACGCTCTCCACCACGCGCACCGCGTTGGAGGAGGTGCAGCAGTAATCGCTCTCCGCCTTGATCGCGGCCGTGCTGTTCACGTAACAGACCACCGCGGCACCCGGATGCTGCGCCTTGAGCGCCCTGAGTTGCTCGACCGTGATCATGTCCGCCATCGAGCACCCCGCGTCCGGATCGGGCAAGAGCACCAGTTTGTCGGGGTTCAACACCGCCGCGGTTTCAGCCATGAAGTGCACGCCGCAAAACACGATCACCTTGGCCGGCATCTCCACCGCCATGCGCGACAATTCCAGCGAATCTCCGACGAAATCCGCCACATCCTGGATCTCGCCGATCTGGTAGTTATGGGAGAGAATGATCGCCTGGCGCTCGGCTTTGAGGCGTTGAATGCGGGCGACCAGCTCTTCGGTTGCGGACAGGGTTGGCATGTGCGGGGATCTTACCATAGACGGTGGGCGTGGGGCGAGGGATGAGCCTGTCCAGGAACCTGAGCGCGCCAAGGGCGCGAATGCTAATCCGCCGAAGACCTTACAGGTGGCGAAGCAACGGTCACCTGCTGCGTTGCCGCTCTCAAGGTAACACGTTAAGGTAACACGGCCGCCTCACCGTCTCGGCGGCGCTCGTGGCTTGGCGCCACTTCTTCGTGGCGCCACTCGCCTCACGTACGCACCCAGTACGCTGCGGTGCGGGCGCTCGCGGCGCCTTGCGACCCCCCTTCAACAATTCAAACGTCGGAAGTCCCCGAAGGGGGCATCTGACCGGTTCCTGACAGGCTCCGCTACCCGCGGCACAAGGGAATAGCCCCGTACCCACCTATTGGCAAATTGCCGCCGAATCCGTTATCGTGGCGGCGTTCCATCCCCGTCGTCTAACTCATCAGGAGCGTCCCGATGCTCATTCGTTTTCTGATCGTCACGTCCCTGCTGATCCTTACCTACCCCGCGTCAGCCGCACCAAAGGACCTCCCGGCAACCTCCCGAATCGACGCGGTCACGGTGTACCTGCGCAACGCGCGGGTCACACGGGTGGCTAAGGTCGATTTGCCGGCCGGCGACGCGCGCGTCACGCTGGAAAACCTGCCGGATCAACTGTTGGACCAGTCGCTGCGCGTGTCC
The DNA here is from genome assembly GCA_040757335.1 of Nitrospirota bacterium. NCBI lineage: Bacteria > Pseudomonadati > Nitrospirota > Nitrospirota bacterium. The sequence goes on from JBFLXB010000011.1 coordinate 17,384, forward strand.
GGAACAGGAAGAGCCAACGCCCAGGTCTTTGGCGCCACGGTCGAGCGCGTGCCGCACGTCGAGACCACAGCCAAGGACGTGCGCGCGGCGCAGGACAAGGTCACCGCACTCGAAGCGCAGGACCGCGAGATGGAGGACCGGATCAAACAGGCCACCGCCAGAAAAGAGCTGCTGGATTCGCTGCGGTCCACCTACGTCAAGGAACGGACCGAGAATCTCGCGGTCCGGCCGATGAGTCCGAAGGAGTGGGGCGATCTGGTTGACTTCGTGGCGAAGCAGTACGACGCGGTGCTCGACGAGATCCGCAAGACCGAATTCGCTCGCCGCGAACTGGCCAAGCAACTTCAGGCCGCGCGCAAAGAACTCGAACAGATTCGCGCCAAAGGCGGCCTGGTCACCAAGACGGTCGCCGTGGACCTGCACGCGGAGAGCGCTGGACCGTTCGAACTGGCCGTGAGCTACGTCGTGGAGTCGGCCGCGTGGAGTCCAATCTGGGACGCGCGGTTGGACGCGGACAAGCAAACCATTGCCCTCTCGCTCTACGGGTCCGTGCGGCAGACCTCGGGCGAGGATTGGATCGACGTGAGCCTCGCGCTCTCCACCGCCCAGCCCACGCGCGGCATCGAGGTTCCCGACCTGCCGCCGCAGTACCTGGACATCATCCGCCCCTTGCCGGCTGCTCCCGCAGCCGGCTTGTTACAAAAAGGGAGGGCCGACGAGCTGAGAGCCATGGGCACGATGGAATCGTTGGAAGACAAGGACGCCGGCGTCCCGATGGAAGCGGCCGAAGCCGCCGTCACCCAGGGTCTGCTGGCCGCGACGTTCACCGCGCCGCGGCGCGAATCCGTCGACAGCAGCGGTACCCCCCGCAGAGCCTTTCTCTCGACGTTCCCGCTCAAAGCCGAATTGACGCGACTCGCCGCGCCCAAGCTCGACGAGCAGACCGTGCTGACCGCCAAAGCCACGAACGAATCCGGCCCCGTGCTGCTCCCTGGTCCGGTCAACGTCTTCCTGGGTGACGAACTCACCGGCCAGACATTTCTCCCGTTGGTTCCCCCCGGCGACGAGATCAAGCTCGCGTTCGGCCCCGACGACCGCGTGAAGGTCGAACGCAAAATCATCGAACGCAAACACGAAACCACCGGCGTCTTCTCCAAAGAAGACCTCTACCGGTATCGCATCCGCACCACGGTCAAAAACCTCTACCCCACGCCCGTCACGGTCACGATCCTCGATCAGGTCCCGATCAGCCGCGACGAGACGATCAAAGTGACGATCTTGGATGGCTCCACCAAACCCACGGAATCCGAAGACCCCATCAAGCCCGGCGTGCGCCGCTACACCTACACGTTGCAGCCGAAGGCGGAACAGGTGATCGAGTTGGGATACGAGGTGCGGTTCCCAAAGGGGCAGATGGTTGGGGGACTTGAGTGAATTGCCTCCCTCTCTGAAGGTGGCCATTGAAAACGCTTGACGACTGCTTTGGTCACCGAGTTCGACTCACCGATGAGCGACTCGCCCACATCTTGGAGCACCCGGAAATGGAGGCGATGGGCCTTGAGATCGAACGAGTGCTACGGCACCCGCAACTGGTCCGTCGGTCGCGTTCGGACGAGACGGCGCGGCTGTTCTACGAGTTTTACGCGCAGACGGTCGTGGGTGGAAAATGGCTCTGTATTGTGGTCAAATGTGCGATAGACGATGCGTTTGTGGTCACCGCCTATCTGACGGACAAACCGAAAGCCGGAGAAGACCTATGGCCGACAAAAAGCTGAAAGTGTGGTTTGACGCGGAAGGCGATTTCCTGGAAGTCCAGTTCAGCGATGCCCCAGGCTACATGCGCGAAACCGCCCATGACGCCGTGATGCAACGAGTTGATGCAGAGGGCAAAGTCATCGGTTTCAGCATTCTTGGCGTCAGCCGTTTCAAGAAAGACCGGCCGCTCGAAACCGACCTGACCGCGGCCTGACGAGAGGGGGCGTCGACCGATTCCCCATCGGTTGACGCGCTGCCTGGCGCAAGTCGCGACCGCCAGGCAAATTACGGAACGACCTGGACCTTGATCCATTCGGCGACGGCTTGCGGTTCGCCCGAGCGAGGCTTCACCTCGACCTTACGGCCCTGCTGCAGATCGCCGATCGCGCCGATTTGATTCGGTTGCTTCTGCGGGCTCCGGTCTAGCCAGATCAGGGTCCGGTCCGTGATCCCGACCGTCTGGATGCCCGATGGATCCGAGATGGTCGCCGTCCTCTTCTCCGGATCTACGGACTGAAGGGTTCCGATCAGCGTCGACGTATTCGATAGCCCGGGCGATTGTCCGATTGGGATGAACATTTCGGTCGCCTGCTGCCCAGAGGCGTCGAGGGCGCTTCCCAGCGCCACGACCATGACTACCAGTCCCAGGCAGCGGTTCAGCTCGGCTATCACCTCCTTCCCATTTCCAGAGAGGCCGTCACGCGGGCCGCTCAAGACGTCTCGATAAGTTGTGCACGCGCGCTCCGTTGGGCATCGATGGCCTGTTCGGTCAGACCACGCCGCCTGAAGAGACTGCGGCCCGCCTTCTCCGCCAGCTCCCTGGCCTTCTGCAAATGCGCGACCGCCTCGGGATGGAGCCCTCCGCCGTCCAAGACGTTGATGCTGGCTTGCGTCTCGCTGACGGCTCGTTTGAGGAGTTCCCTGGCTTCGTTGCGTTCAGCGAATCCCTTCCCGGCGCTGGACTCCAGGAGCTCGATGCTCTCCCGAATGTTCTCCAGGGCGTTGAGGACGCGGAGAAACCCAGCCACCGCCACCACCTGGGTCGCATCCAGCCTGATGCCGACCCCTCGCGGATCGCTCTGGGCCAGCACCCGCCCGGCTGGTGAGTTATTGAAAGCATCGCCGTTGTAGAACGCCACCGCTCCCTCGATGGTCTCGACGGCGTTGTTGTGAAAGAACGGGCCGGTGTCGGCCGCTTCCACCAATGGAGGGGTGTTGAAGGTGCCGTCGCCCGGCCTTCCCAGGCCGTCGTCGGGCGGGTTCCGCACGCCGGAGAGATCAGCCGGTTGGTCCGGCAGGTTCTCCACACCGGTATTGAAGTTCGCATTGCCAAAAGTCCCGGCGCCGACGTTCGCGCTCGCCCCGGCATTGGCATGGCAGAGATTACACTTGCCCAGCCCGTTATCCAGGAAGATTTCCTGCCCGCGTGTTGGCACCACCCCTTTCAGCGGCAACGGCAAGACGAGGTCTTGCCGCCGGCCCAGGGCGAGCATGAACGCCTCGATGGCGTCCAACTCCTCCTCCGTCGGGAGACGAAAATCCACGTCCGGCACCCGATTCAACGTCTTGGTGAAATGCTGGATAACGGCCCCGGTGGCGAAAGAACGCAGCGCGCCATCGCCGGGCGCGCCGTCCCCCGACCAGCCCGTGCGTGGTCCCTGGTTGCTGTTGACGGACGTTCGCAGCGCGAGCACGTGGGGTACCCCGCGCATGACGAACGTGTTCTCCAGGTCGTCGAACCCGTCCAGATTCTCCAGGATGAGGCCGAACTGGCGCATCAATGCTGGATTCTCGAAATTCTCTGTGAGGTCGGGGTTGAACTCGGCAACGAACAATGGATCAGTCGCCGGTAAGGTGGCGATGAACGCGGGATCAAGGGTGAAGTTATTCTGGGCAGGGTGGCAGGTCCCGCAGGTCCGGCCGTTCCCGTTGAACGTCTCGTTGAAGAAGATCTCCCTCCCCTTGGAGACAAGGTCGCTCGGAGAAGGTGGCGGCGCCTTGCAAGCCGAAAGCGTCGACAACCCGCCCGCCACCCCGCATGCAACCACCAGCCAGGAGGACGCACGCCAACGGCTCTGGCGCTGGTTCGGCCGCTTACTCATATATGTCTCCTCGCTCGGCGTCCGTGGCATAACGTTTCTCGTACGGCGCCAGCTCGGCCGTCTCCGAACTATCAGCCTCACATCGATGAACTTGCAAAAATGCGGCCACCGCAGGAGCCACCGTCGCCTTGCTGGAGCCTCGCGATGCCGGTGACATTACGTATTTGACGCTCATCCGCCACGGCCCGGGCTTGTGTTTGGCGCGCAGAACGCTCGGGTCGTGGGCACTCGGCGCAGGTCTCGATCACGGCTGGGCGGGCTCGATGTGTTGACCGATCCGTGGCAGTCCGCGACGGGTGCGACGGCTCCGCGTCTCTCGACTCTCCCGGCTTGCGTCCTTTTCAAGACTCCTCCGTCTATAGGGGTGAAAGGAGGCCTCACATGACTGAGCGAACACATCAGGAGATCCGGGAATTGGTGCGGGAGAACTACGGCCAGGTGGCCAAGGCTGGTGGCGGGGGGTGCGGATGCGCACCTGCGTGTTGCAGCCCGGACAATGCTGTGCCGGTGGAGGATGCGGCCCTGGCCATAGGTTATTCGCAGGACGACGTGGCCGCAGTGCCCCAGGGCGCGAACCTGGGCCTGGGGTGCGGCAATCCCCAGGCGATGGCTGCGCTGCGACCTGGGGAAACTGTGCTCGATCTGGGCAGCGGCGGCGGCTTCGATTGCTTTCTGGCCGCAAAAGCCGTGGGGCCGCAAGGACGCGTGATCGGCGTGGACATGACGCCGGACATGGTGGAGAGAGCTCGCCGCAACGCGGAGCAGGCGGGTCTGGGACGGGCGGAGTTCCGCCTGGGGGAGATCGAGCATTTGCCGGTGGCGGACGACACCATCGACGTGATCATATCGAACTGCGTGATCAACCTCTCACCCGAAAAGGAGCTGGTCTTTCGAGAAGCATGGCGCGTGCTCAAGCCAGGCGGACGCCTGGCCGTTTCAGACATCGTGGCCACGGCCGAGCTTCCCGAAACCGTGAAAAACGATCCCGCGCTGTACGCCGGCTGCATGGCCGGGGCCGCGTTGATCAACGACCTCGAAGCCCTGTTGGCGCGGATCGGGTTTCATACCATTCGCATCACGCCCAAGGACGGGAGTCAGGCGCTTATCCGAGAATGGGCTCCGGAGCTTGAGATCGCGGACGTTCTGATCTCGGCGACGATCGAGGCGGTCAAACCCGCTGCGTGACGGTTGGGTTGACACCGGTCCCCGGAACTGAGATCGTGGGACGTCTCCCCGGGCGTGTTGGATGGCCGCACCTCGCTTCCTCGCACTGACGCTGGCACTGATGGCCGCGAGTATGGCGGTGGGCGTGAACCGCGTCGACCGCATGGACCGCGAGACCGTGGCCATGCGGATGATGGGCGGCATGATGCCGCCCATGATGCGGGACATGATGAGCGGCCGCCTCCCGCCCGGCGTGCGACCCGAGGACCTGCCCGATCCCGACGGCGCGGGAGCCATGCTGCTGCGTCGCTACTGCACGCAGTGCCACGAGCTCCCCAGCCCGACCATGCACGCGGCCGATGACTGGCCTGCAGTGGAGGCCAGGATGTTTTCACGCATGGCGATGATGGCGGACATGCGGCACGGGATGCGCGGCATGATGCGACGGCACGGAATGGGAGCGATCGAAGCGCCGACCCAACGCGAGCAGGAGCGACTGCTCGCGTACCTCAAGCGGTACGCCCTGCGGCCGGCTGAGGCACAAACCCTGGGACCACCGGACACCCCTGGCCTCGCCCTCTTCCGGCAAACGTGCAGCCGCTGCCACATCCTCCCCGACCCCGCACTCCATACCCCCGACGAGTGGCCGCTCGTGGTGGGGCGGATGCGGGAGAACATGGAAAGAATGGGTAAACCTGCGATCAGCGATCAGGACCACGACGAGATCGTGGGCTATTTGCGGGAACGCTCCAGGCAGTGACAGGCTGCGGCCGGCGCTGCGCGAGGCATCTTGACTTCATCCATACACGTGCCGCAAAGTAGGTGTTTCCACGAACCGACTCCGCACCCAGCGGAGCCAGGTTCCAACGAGCCGGTCAACAGCGTCGCGAGCCTCGGCGCGGGACGCAAACACGGGAGGGAGATAGCCATGGCGATACGACTAGGAGACGTGGTCCCCGACTTCACCGCGGAGTCCACGCAAGGAACTATTAGATTTCACGAGTGGATCGGCAACGGGTGGGCGATTCTGTTCTCCCACCCCAAGGACTTCACGCCCGTCTGCACGACCGAGCTTGGAGCCGTGGCAAAGCTCAAAGACAAGTTCGCGCAACGGGGCGTGAAATTTCTGGCGCTGAGCGTGGACAGCACTGCGGATCATCAGAAGTGGATCTCGGACATCAATGAGACCCAGAATTGCGTAGTGGACTATCCCATCATCGGCGACGTGGATCGAAGGGTGTCGATGATGTACGACATGATCCACCCCAACGCGATCGACAACCTGACCGTGCGCTCGGTGTTCATCATCGGCCCGGACAAGAAACTCAAATTGACGCTCACGTATCCGGCCTCGACCGGACGCAACTTCGACGAGATCCTTCGCGTGGTCGAGTCGCTCCAGCTCACCGCCAAATTCAGCGTGGCCACGCCCGCGGACTGGAAACCCGGCCAAGACTGCATCATCTCGCCGTCCGTGCCCGACGCCGACGTCCCGGCCAAATTCCCCAAAGGCTCCCGGACCATCAAACCGTACCTGCGCACCACGCCGCAGCCGAACCTGTAACGGCAAAGGGGGGCGTTCAACCGAACGCCCCCCTTTGCCACTTGCGTTGCCTCTTCCGTAACCGGGGATCGTTATAGGTGGACCATCTGGGCCTGCGTGAACCAGACGCCTCGGCTTCAGGGCGCACCAGCCAAGCCCTTTGCGGGCTCACGAGTCAAGGAACCACCCCTGAAAGGCGGGTCGCCCCTGAACGAACGCTTTACACCGCTTTAGCGATCAGGGTTTCCGCGATCTGGATCGCGTTGAGGGCGGCGCCTTTGCGGAGGTTGTCGGACACCACCCAGAGGTTCAGGCCGTTGTTGACGGACTGGTCTTCGCGGATGCGACCGACAAAGACCTCGTCTTTGCCCGAGGCGTCGAGCGGCATGGGGTAGAGTTTTCGGACCGGGTCGTCGAACACGATGACACCCGGCATCGCGCTGAGCAGGGAGCGCGCGTCATTGGGCTTGAGCGGCCGCTCCAGTTCCACGTTCACCGCCTCGGAGTGGCAGCGCATGACCGGCACACGAACCGTGGTGGCGGTGATCCGCATGTTGGGTTCGCCCAGAATTTTCTGCGTTTCGCGGACGATCTTCACTTCCTCGGAGCAGTCGCCGCCTTCGCCGAACGAGCCGATCTGGGGCAGGAGGTTGAACGCAATCTGGTGCGGGTAGACCTCGGCCTTGACCTCCTTGAACGTGAGCAGCGACTTGGTCTGCTCGATCAGTTCGTCCATCGCGGCCGCGCCGGTTCCGGACACGGATTGAAACGTGGTGACCACGACCCGCTTGATCCCGACGGCGTCGTGCAGGGGCTTGAGCGCCATCACGAGCGGCGTGGTCGTGCAATTGGGGATCGCGATGATTCGCCGCGAGGCCTTGTCCAGCACGTGCGCGTTGACTTCGGGCACCACCAGCGGCACGTCCGCGTCCATGCGAAACACCGCGCTGTCGTCGATCACCACCACGCCCGCCGCGCCCAGGCGAGGGCCGTAGTCGCGGCTGATCGCGTCGGTGGCGGAGATGAACGCGAAGTCCACGCCTTTGAAATCGCTCGACGGCGTGAGCTCTTCCACGGTCCAATCTTTCCCTTGGCAGGACAGGGTCTCGCCCGCCGAGCGCTTGGACGCGAAGAGGCGCAGGCCACCCAGCGGGAACTTGCGTTCCTCCAGGATCTCCAGGCTCTCCCGGCCCACCGCGCCGGTGGCCCCGATCACGGCCACGGTATAGTGAGATTTTTTGGTGATCATCGCTTCCATCCAAAGCAGAGAGGGGCGCACGAACGTGCGCCCCTCCGCGTCATTCGCGTGCCGACACGCTCCTCGTTACTTTGCCCCGGTGGTCGAGAACGGCAGCCGGTACGGCGCGCCCTCGAGCTCGGAACCGTCTTTCGCTTTGGCCGACCACACCGTCACCTGATACACCGAATCGGGCTTGAGTTTGCCTTCGGGCCTGAAGCGAAGAGTAGTGGGACTCACCCAGGTGTACTGGCCGTCGAACTCGATCGGCTCACCATTGTGATCGGTGGCGCCGCGCTGATCCATGCTCACCTCGTCCTGGGTGGCCGGGTCCATCGGCCGGTCGAACACGATCTCGATGACCAGGTCATTGAGCTTCGGAATCGTTTTCCCGTACTCGGGGTAGGTCTTGACGATCTGGACGCCCTTCTCCTCGGCGTCCGCCACCGCAAGCCCGAGTGCTCCCACCCCGAAGACCACCAACGCAATACCCACCCACACACGCTTCATGCCCGACCCTCCTGGTGACACGTGGCTGTTCAGGCGATCGCCTCCGCGATCAGCCCGCCCATTTCCCGCGTCCCCGTCTTGGTCATGCCCGGCTGCATGATGTCGGCCGTGCGGTACCCCTGCTCCAAGACGCGCGACACCGCGCGCTCGATCGCGGCGGCGTCGTCTTCGAGGTCGAACGAGTGCCGCAACATCATCGCTGCCGAAAGGATCGTCGCAATAGGGTTGGCGATATCCTTCCCGGCGATATCCGGCGCGCTCCCGTGGATGGGCTCGTACAATCCGACCCGCCCGCCGAGGCTCGCCGACGGCAGCATCCCGATCGACCCCGTCAACATGGACGCTTCGTCGCTTAAGATATCACCGAACAGGTTGGTCGTCACGATCACGTCGAACTGCTTGGGCCACCGGATCAACTGCATGGCGCAGTTGTCCACGTACATATGCTTAAGCTCCACGTCCGGGAAGTCGGCGTGCACCCGAGTCACCACCCTCCGCCACAGCTCCGTGGCCTCGAGCACGTTGGCCTTGTCCACGCTGGTCACGAGCTTCCGGCGCTTGCGGGCGAGGCCGAACGCCACGCGTGCGATGCGCTCGATCTCCGGCGTGGTGTAGACCTCGGTGTTGATGCCGCGCTCCCCGCCCTCGTAGGGCGCCACCCCGCGGGGCGTGCCGAAGTAGATCCCCCCGGTCAGCTCCCGGACCACCAGGATGTCGATGCCGTCGATGATCTCCCGTTTCAACGGGGAGGCGTCCGCCAGCAGGGGAAACACGACCGCCGGCCTCAGGTTGGCGAAGGTGCCGAGTCGTTCGCGAAGCCCCAGGAGCGCCCGCTCCGGGCGTACCGAGTAGTCGAGGCCTTCCCATTTGGGCCCGCCCACCGCGCCGAGCAGCACGGCATCCGCGTCCATCGCGGCCTTGAGCGTCTCGTCGGGCAACGGCACGCCGAACCGATCGATCGCCGCGCCGCCCACCACAGCCTCGCGGAACTCGAACCGCCGGCCTCGTTGCTTCGCCACGGCATCGAGGACGCGCACGGCCTCGGGGACGATTTCCCGCCCCACGCCGTCCCCGGGCAGCAATGTGATCTGAAAGGCCTTCATGACGACACGCGCTGGTCAGCCCCCGCCACGTCGGACATGGGGGGTGACAGCCGAGCGGGGCTCGGCGCGACCGGCGGCACCGCGATGGCCCCGGAGGAGCTGGTGGAGGCGCTGGTCGCGAGCCGCGCGCCCAGGCGCCCTCCCGACCTTCCCAGCGCCTGCATGAAATACGCGGTCATGAGAAAGATCCCCATGTTGACCAACGTCACGAACAGGGGGGTCTGAAAGCCTTCGAGATGAAACCCCACCGGGAACGATCCGGCTTCCAGCCACGCCCACCCCACCACGCCCAGGTACGTGGCCCCTACTCCGCGGCTCCCCCACTGTCCGGCGTTGTGCCCGCCCCACACGCCGATGGCCAACCCCAGGAGTACCGGGCAGAGCAGCGTGAACAGGAACATGGCTATGCGAAGAGACGCGGACGGCAACCCGACGGAAGCCAGCTGACGGGCGGCCACGGCCATCACGGCGAGGGCGCCGAACGCGCCGGCGGAATAGAGCCACTTGCGGGACGAAGAGTTCATACCAATCCGACGCGCGGCTCGTTGCCGCCCGGCCTGGACGCCCGCGCGGCCAGCTTGTTCAACGCGCTGAGGTACGCTCGAGCCGACGCGATGATGATGTCGGTGTCGGCACCGTGCCCCGACACCGACCGGCCGTCTTCCTCCACCGTCACGGTCACCTCGCCCAAGGCGTCGGTGCCACCCGTGATGCCTTTGACCACGTAGGAGATCAATCGGCTCTTGGTCTGGGTGAGCGACGCAATGGTCCGGTACGCGGCGTCCACAGGGCCGTCTCCCTGTCCCGTGGACTTGATGAGGCGGTCCCCGGCGGCCAGCTCTACGGTTGCGGTGGGGGTGGTCGAGGTCCCGCTCTCGACGTGCAGCGCCACCAAACGGAACGCTTCGCTCGGCCGGTCGATCTCTTCGGAAATAATCGTCTCGAGGTCCTCTTCGAAGATCTCCTTCTTGGTATCCGCGAGCCGCTTCAGACGCTCGAACGCGTGCTCCAACTCCGTCTCGCTCGGTCGATACCCGAGCTCCTCGAGTTTATTCTTGAAGGCGTGGCGCCCCGAGTGTTTGCCCAGCACGATGTGCGTCTTGCCCACGCCCACGGACTCGGGCCGCATGATTTCGTAGGTCATCTTTTCCTTCAGCAACCCGTCCTGGTGAATGCCGGACTCGTGCGCAAAGGCATTGCCGCCCACGATCGCCTTGTTGGGCTGGACCAGCATCCCGGTGATCTTGCTCACCAAGCGGCTCGTTTTGGCGATCTCTTCGGTGACGACGCGGGTATCCGCTCCGAACGAGTCTTTCCGCGTGCGCAACGCCATGACGACTTCTTCCAACGCCGCGTTGCCCGCACGCTCCCCGATGCCGTTGATCGTGCACTCCACTTGCCCGGCTCCCTCGAGCACGGCCGTCAGTGAGTTGGCCGTGGACAGGCCCAAGTCGTTGTGGCAATGAACCGACAGGACCGCGCGGTCCATGTTGGGAACTCGTCGCCGGATGGTGCGAAGCATCTCGGCGAACTCGTGAGGGGTCGCGTAGCCGACCGTGTCCGCGATGTTCACGGTCCGGGCGCCCGCGGCGATCACGGCTTCCAGCACCTCGCACAAATACGCCAGCTCGGACCGCGTGGCGTCCATGGGGGAAAACTCCACGTCCTCCACGTAGCCTCGCGCGCGCTCGACCATCTCGACCGCGCGGGTGAGCGCCTCAGCTCGCGTGAGCCGAAATTGGTGCTTGAGGTGAATGTCGGACGTAGAAATAAACGTGTGGATCCGGGTCCTGGCCCCGCCCTTCAGCGCCTCCCATGCGCGATCCACGTCACCCGGTTTGGCCCTGGCGAGGCTGCAGATGACGGGCCCCTCGACCTCCTGCGCAATCCGACGCACGGCCTCGAAATCCCCTGGCGAGCTGAAGGCGAAGCCCGCCTCGATCACGTCCACGCCCAGGCGCGCGAGTTGCCGCGCGATGGCGAGCTTCTCCTCGACGGTCATGCTGGCGCCGGGCGACTGCTCGCCGTCGCGCAGGGTCGTGTCGAAAATTGTGATGTTTCTGGTCATCGGGCTACAAACAAATGGATTTCCTTACGCGCGCACGTCGCGATCCCGCAGCTCATCCTCCCCCGCCTCGAACCCCAACACGGGGCCACGCGGCGACCGGGACCACCGACGCTGCGCCGCCTGCACCGGGCCCATGATCACCCCGGACGCGGCATACAGCGCGAACAAGGCAAACAGCATCACCTGCGGCGCCGCGGTAACCACCATCACCAACAGCACGGCCGCCACCAACATTTGAAACGGTCGGCGATCACGCAGCTCGAGGCCCTTGAAGCTCCAATACCGAATGTTGCTGACCATCAGAAACGCCAACACATAGGTCATCATCACGATCAACAACGGCTTCATCTCCGCGCCCAGGCGCAGGATGTGGTCGTCGAACAGCACGGTGGCGGCGAGCAGTCCGGCCGCGGCGGGTATCGGCAAGCCCACAAAGTACCGGCTCTCCACGGTGCCGACTTGCACGTTGAACCGCGCCAACCTCAGTGCGCCGCACGCAACGAACAGAAATGCCGCCACCCACCCGATCCGTCCGTAGTTGGTGAGCGCCCAGGAGTAGATTAACAGCCCCGGCGCAACTCCGAACGAGACCAGATCCGCGAGCGAGTCGTACTCCACCCCGAACTTACTGGTGGTTCTCGTCATTCGCGCGACGCGACCGTCCAGGCTGTCGAACACGGTGGCGACCAAGATCGCGATCGCCGCGGATACGTGGTCCGCGTTGAACACCGCGATCACGGCGTAAAACCCGCTCAGGAGATTGCCGGTGGTAAACAAGTTGGGCAACAAGTACACCCCGCGCCGATTTCTCGTCGTCATGGCCATACCCCCAGCACGGTGCTCGCCCCGGACACACGCTCTCCCGGCTTGACCGCCACGCGGACGGTCAGCGGCAGGTACACGTCCATCCGGGACCCGAATCGGATCAACCCGTAACGTCGGCCCCGTTCCACGGAGGCTCCTTCCCGCACCCAGGTCACGATCCGCCGCGCGATAAATCCCGCGATCTGCACGAACATCACCCGCTGGCCCTGCGCCGTCTCCAGCACCAAGGCTTGCTGCTCGTTGTCCAGCGACGCCTTCTCGTTGAACGCGGCAAAGAACTTCCCCGGGTAATAATACCGGCCCACGATTCGACCGTCGCACGGGATCCGGTTCACGTGAACGTCGGTCAGGCCCATGAAGATGCTGACCCGTTGCACATCCTCCTTGAGCACCCTCGGCTCGAACAGGCGCTCGACCGCGAGCACTTTGCCGTCCGCGGGGGAGACGATCGCGCGGGGATCATCGGGAACCAGGCGACGGGGATTGCGGAAAAACCACAGCGTGAACCCTGCGGCTGCGGCCAGGAGCGCGGCAACCACCGTCCACCCCTGCCACCACGCCAGCCCGGCGAGCGCAGCCGGCGTGGCGATGAACGGGATCCCTTCGATGACCACCGGGGCCCCTTGCCAAGCCTCAGATGGGCTCAATCTCAGTTTTTGTCCTTGTCGACCAGCCGGCCCTGTTTGAGCCACGGCATCATCGCCCGCAGGCGTGCGCCAACGTCTTCGATGGGGTGGGATTCGCCCTGACGCAACAACGCGTTGAACACCGGGCGTCCGGCCCGATTTTCCAGGATCCATTCTTTGGCAAAGCGCCCACTCTGGATCTCGCCCAAAATGCGTTTCATCTCGGCCCGGGTGTCGTCGGTGATGACGCGCGGTCCGCGCGTCACGTCGCCGTACTTGGCGGTGTTACTGATCGAATACCGCATGGTGGAGATCCCTCCTTCGTAGATCAAGTCCACGATCAACTTCACCTCGTGTAGACACTCGAAATACGCCATCTCAGGGGAGTACCCCGCCTCGACCAATGTCTCGTACCCTGCCTGGATGAGCGCGGTCAGCCCCCCGCACAACACCACTTGCTCGCCGAAGAGGTCGGTTTCGCACTCCTCGCGGAACGTGGTTTCGATCACCCCGGCCTTGGTGCCGCCGATGGCCCTGGCATAGGCGAGCCCCACCCGTCTCGTGAGCCCGGAGGGATCTTGGTGCACGGCCAGAAGCGACGGCACGCCGCTGCCCTTGGAGAACTCGGATCGCACCAGGTGGCCCGGCCCCTTGGGGGCGACCATGAACACGTTCATGTCGGGGCGCGGCACGATCTGCCCGAAGTGGATGTTGAACCCGTGCGCGAACGCGAGGTACCCGCCGGACTTGAAATGGGGGGAGATTTCTCGGCTGTAGATGTCGGCCTGCAACTCGTCGGGCGCGAGGATCATCAACACGTCGCAGCGTTTGGCTGCGTCCGCCACCGGCATGGCTTTTAGTCCCGCGCGTTCGGCCTTCTCCCACGACGCGCCAGGCCGAACCGCCACCAGGACGTCCACGCCGCTGTCCTTCAGATTGTTGGCGTGCGCGTGCCCTTGGCTCCCGTACCCGACGATCCCGACGGTTTTCCCCTTCAGATCGCCCAAATCCGCGTCCTGGTCATAGTAGATCTTCATCAGTCTCTCCCGATCAACGCCGCCCGCCGCGACGGTGCGACCACGTCACTTCGCCTCGACCATATGCGGCCGGCGCCGCTGGTCCACCGCGGTCTTGACCTCGTCCCGCATGATGGCGATGCGACCCGACCGGACCAACTCCTTGATACCCAACGGCCGGAGTTGATTGATAAACGCCTCGACCTTCTCACGATCGCCGGTGATCTCCACGGTATACGTTCCCGGAGTCGAGTCCACGATCTTCGCGCGGAAGACCTCGATGATTCGGAAGACCTCGGCCCGATCTTCAGCGCGGGTGTGGATCTTGACCAAGGCGGTTTCCCGCTCGACGTAGGCGTGTTCGGTCAGGTCCACCACCTTGATCACGTCGATCAGCTTATTGAGCTGCTTGTTGACCTGTTCGAGGATTCGGTCGTCGCCGGTGGTCACGATCGTGATCATGGACATCGTGGGGTCGGCGGTGGGCCCGACCGACAGACTTTCGATGTTGAATCCCCGGGCGGAGAAGAGGCTGGCCACGCGCGCCAGCACGCCGAACTTGTTTTCCACCAACAGGGAGATGATGTGCTCCATGGCGCAACTCGTCCCGCGCTACGCGAGCGAGATCGACTCTTTCTGCGCGTCTTGCGCGGCGGGCGCCGGACGTGTGGCGTCGGTGGGCGGGTCCTCATACACCATCTGATTGATCGCGCCGCCCGCGGGCACCATCGGATAGCAGTTCTCGTACGGGTCGACCTGAAAGTCCATCAACACGAGCTTCTTGGACGCGAACGCCTCATCAAGCACTTCTTCGACCTCATGCGGCTCGGTGGCGCGCAGCCCCACCGCGCCGTACGCTTCGGCCAACTTCACGTAGTCCGGGCCCCCTTCGAGTCGGCTGGCGGAGTAGTGCCCCTGGTAGAAGAGCTGCTGCCATTGCCGCACCATCCCGTGATAACCGTTGTTCAAGATCGCCACCTTGACCGGCAGGTCGTAGACCATCGCGGTGGCGAGTTCCTGAAGGTTCATTTGAAAGCTGCCGTCACCCGTCACGCAGACCACCAGTTGGCCAGGAAACGCTCGCTGGGCACCCAGCGCAGCGGGAAACCCGTACCCCATCGTGCCCAGCCCGCCGGAGTTAAGCCAGGTACGGGGCTTGGCGAACTTGTAGAACTGCGCGGTCCACATCTGGTGTTGACCGACGTCCGAGGTGATGATCGCTTCCCCGTGCGTGCGGCGGTAGATCATATCAATGACAAACTGAGGTTTGATTACCTTGGGGTCCGGCTTATAGGCGAGCGGCCGCTCGCTCTGCCAGGCCGCAATCTGTTGCAGCCACGGCGTTTTTCCCTCGCGCTTCTTGCCGCCCACGATCGCGGTGGCCTGCGCCAACAGGTCGCGCAGCACGGGTTTGGCGTCTCCCACGATCGGGATATCCACGTGGATGTTCTTTCGGATCGATGTCGGATCCACGTCGATGTGGATGATCTTCGCCTTGGGTACGAACTCGCTGATCTTTCCGGTCACGCGATCGTCGAACCGAGCGCCCACCGCGATCAGCAGATCGCAGTGGTGAACCGCCATATTCGTGGCGTGGGAGCCGTGCATCCCGAGCATGCCGAGCGACAGCGGGTGCGTCCCGGGAAACGCGCCCAACCCCATCAGCGTCATGGTAACCGGAATGTTGAGCAGTTCAGCCAGTCCGTAGAGTTCTTCGCTGGCGTCGGAATTGATCACCCCGCCCCCGACATACAGGACCGGACGCTCGGCGCGGGCCATAGCCTCCGCCGCCTGTTTGATCTGCCACTTGTTGCCTTCATACGTGGGGTTATACCCCCGGATGTACACCTTGTCGGGGTAGGCAAACTCCATAGACGCCATGGTGACGTCTTTGGGAATGTCCACGAGCACGGGACCAGGGCGCCCGGTTCCCGCCAGGTAAAAGGCCTCTTTGATCGTGGTCGCCAACTCCGACACGTCTTTGACGAGGTAGTTGTGCTTGGTAACCGACCGGCTGATGCCGACGATGTCGGCCTCTTGAAACGCGTCGTTGCCGATGAGCGACGACACCACCTGCCCCGTGAAAAGCACGATCGGACACGAGTCCATATGGGCGTTGACGAGCCCCGTCACCGTGTTGGTCGCACCCGGACCCGATGTGACCAGCGCCACCCCCACCTTGCCCGTGGCGCGGGCATAGGCTTCGGCCATGTGGACCGCGGCCTGTTCATGCCGTACGAGCACGAAGTCGAGGTCTTTGTCCTGGTACAACACGTCGAAAATTTTCAGCACGACGCCGCCGGGCAGCCCGAACACGGTCTTGACGCCTTCGCGCTTTAACGACTCGACGAATATTTCAGCACCCGTCAGCTTCATCGTGCATCCCCGTGGGTCAAGGACATTAAAGGATGGTACGTGGCGGCCACCACGCGAATCGGTTCGACGTCAATCGAACTGATTGAGAATAAACAAAATTCGGTCCACCATACCACGGAGAAAACGAGGAAGTCAACTCAAGGGAGGTAATTCAGGGTAGGTGATCTGACGCCGGACAGCCCCGGTGAATTTACTGAACCGCGGAGCTCACCATCGCGTGTTGGAGGCGATCGCCGACCATGACGGGCTCGGTGGTCTTGGTCAAGTACGCCGACGACGACTCCTCCTGGACCGCCAGAATCCGCAACACCCCGACGGGTCGGTCCGGCGCTCCGCGCCGACCGCCGATACCCGGACGGATGACGGCGAACTCCTCACCGGGCTTCACCCCCTGAGCCGAACCCAGGTCGGTGTATACCACGGTCGCCTCGCCGGCGAGCAAGAGTTCATCCCGGACCGCCACGATATGACCGGCGAGATCAGCGGCCTCCTCACCAGTCGGTATCGCCACCGATTCAAACGGGATCACCCAGTCATCGAGCGTCACGTAGTCGTTGGACGAGACGATCTCCGCGCTCCAATACCGCCCGAAGGCTTGCTTCATCTCCACGGTCGCCACCACGCGCACGACGTACCCCATGTTGCGCCCCGAGTCCGGGTGTTCCACAAACTGCTCCCGTCGCGCGATCGCATAGCGGTCGTGAGGTTTCACGTCCTGGGACCGATCGAACTTCAGCGTGACCAAATCGTGAACGGCCAGTAACACCTTGCCCGTCGGATGCCCAACCACTTCGCCGACGACATCGGTGTGTGGTCGAATCCCGTCAATCGGGGAACGCAACTCGCTCGGCTCCGGCGCGGCTTGGAGCTCCTCGGCTGCCGGACCATCCTGACCTTCGGATTCGGCCGCAGCGTCGGGCGGAGTTGCCGGCGGGGCGACCGACTCGGAGGGAGGAACTGCGGCCGCGGTCTCCTCTGGTTGGTCGGGCGGAGGCATCGTACTCGCGCCGACGATCGCGGCCGTCGCAATGATCCATACCGCGGCCACAGCCAGTGTATACAGTCCCCGTACGTTTCGGTTGCTCATTGCTCGCGCTCCTTCAGGGTGAACACCTCCACCATAACAAAAGGCGGTTGGGTGTCAAGGAACTTGACCACCACTGAGCCGGGAGAGGGAACGTGTAGTTGAGGATGGTGCCGAAGGGGGGATTTGAACCCCCACGGGCGTACGCCCACTAGACCCTGAACCTAGCGTGTCTGCCAGTTCCACCACTTCGGCCCGCGCGGATCGTAGCAAATGAAAAGAAATGCTGTCAATTCTGAGAACAGCGACGGTCGCCGTCGCGCGACGCGTGGTTAGGGCAAGACGTTGAGCGAGCCGGGTCCCTGAAACTCCAACCCTTCGACGACGTTCAGGTTCTCTTTTACGATTTCGGTAAAGACTTTGATTTGTTCGTCGCGGTTGGCCACGTTCAGCGCGTCCGTGGGCTGTTCCTTGGCGAGCCAGGGTCCCTTGTCATTCCAGGTGAGTTCCGCGTACCCCTTCGCCTTGAGCCCATCGCGCATCGTCTGCCAGTCTCCGTCCACGAGGACCTGAAAACGGGTGCGCAAGAACGTGGGCGACGCAAAGGAAATACCATACCAGCACTTGTGCTCTTTGAACTTGAAGTGCCAGCCCCGAAAGTGCTTGTAGTCCTGACTGCGGAGGATCGAAATTTTAAAATCGATCGCCAGATTGGTAAAGATCTGGCTCAACAGCCGAGAGAGGTTGACGGACAGGCGTTCGTAGCGCTTGATCAGTTCCAGGTCGTCGCTGACGAACGGAACAAACGGTTCCATGGCCATGGGAACGACTCCTATCGACCCGAGAGGAGTGCGACTGTATCACAGAGGCCGCTGACAGACAAGCGCAAGGCTCTGTGTCAGCGGGACGGCACGGGCAACAGAGTGGAATCACCAGGTGGGCGATTCCGGAGCGTCAGCACTGGGATGCCGTGACGTTTACGGTCCATATCGCCGTGGCAACGCCAACCGACGCCGTCACCGTGCCATTAACCGAGATATCCTCGGCCGCGCTGCACGCTGGCACGACCCATTGGGCGTACACATCCGTTGGTGAAAGCCCCTGATCGTCGGTAGTCGTCTCGAACAGTGTTGCGTCAGCCCCGTTAAGGGCGGTACCTCCCGTCCGATCCGACAGCATGAACACCGCCCCGCCGGCGAAGAACCGGATCGTCACACCGGGCACGGGGTTTCCGCTCGCATCAAGCACCTGAAAGGCGAGCGGCGACGCGGTCCCGTCGGTCCCCCCCCCGCTGTTGCTGTACGTCACCGTCAGATCTCCGGGCGCCGAAATCGTTGCCCCTTGCGGAGTGGTCTCGTCACCGCACGATGAGAGCGAAAGGGCCGCCAGACTCAGCACCAGGAGACCGGCCACCCGCTTGGCTGTCGAAATCGTGTTCACAGCGAACCTCCTCTGCGTGCGTTGCGCGTGCGATGGGTAAGCTTAGCACGCCGCGTGTCCTTGGCAACCAGTGCAGCCCGCCACATTCCGATAATGTCTTTCTCCACCACCGGCTCGACGGTCACACGGCCGATCTCCCTCGGCAAAACGAAGTGCACCCGCCCCTCCCGGACTTTTTTGTCCAGGCGCACGGTCTGGATCGCCCGCGCCGCGGTGATCTTGGGCAGCACGGTCGGAAGCCCCAGGCGTTCCAACAATGTCCGTTGTCGACGCACGACCATCTGGTCGCAGAAATTCAGTTGGGCGGCCAACCGGGCCGCGAAATCCATTCCGATGGCCACCGCTTCGCCGTGGCGGATCGTGGAGTATCCCGTGAGCGTCTCGACCACGTGTCCTGCCGTGTGGCCGTAATTCAAGATTCTCCGCAGCCCGGTCTCCCGTTCGTCCTGCCGCACCACGTCCGCTTTCACGGCCGCCGAACGGCGGACCACCTCCACGAGTACATCGGGCACGCCGCCCAGGATCGACTCCGCGTGTTCTTCGAGATAGGAAAAAAATGGCGCGTCGGCGATCACCCCGTATTTGACGACCTCCGCCAGTCCCGCCACCAGCTCCCGGCGCGGCAGCGTGCGTAACGTCGCCACGTCTGCGTACACCATGATGGGATGATGGAACGCTCCGATCAGGTTCTTGCCCCTCGGGTGGTCGACGCCGGTCTTCCCGCCGATGCTCGAGTCGACTTGGGCCACCACGGTCGTAGGCACCTGGACGTAGCGGACGCCGCGGAGATACGTGGCCGCCACAAAACCGGTGAGGTCACCGATGACGCCGCCTCCGAGCGCGACCAGGATGTCGCCCCGTTCGAATCGTCGCCGCACGAGTTCGTCGTACACTCGGCTGGCGGTCGGAAGGGTCTTGTACCGTTCGCCATCCGGAATGGTGACGACGGTGGGACGGAACCCCGCCCGGCTGAGACTGGCAGCCACCCGCCCCGCGTAGGCTTTGCCCACGCGGGGGTTGGTGATCATCGCCACGGTACAGGCGCGCGTGTGGGCGGCCAGGCGCTCGCCCAGCCGATCGAGCGTGTCCCACCCGATGTGGACGTCGTATTTCGAGGCCCCCGCGTCGACTGAGATAACGCCGGATGCCGGCTGAAGGCGCGCCACGATCGCGGACGTCACCTCCTCCACGGTTTGATCCGATGTATCGATGTGAATGAGCGCTTCGCGGTAATAGGGCTCGCGCTGGACCAGCAGACTCGCGAGCACGTCCGCTTGTCGATCAGCCCCCAACAGGGGCCGGTCGGTCGCTTCGTTGATCCGCGCGGCCGCTACGTCAGGTTTGGTCTTGAGCCAGATCGTCAAGCCCGCGCGCCGGAGTCGGGCACGGTTGCGAGCATCCATCACCGCGCCGCCCCCGGTGGCGATGACCAGGCGCCGGCCGCTCACGACCCGGCCGATCGCCCGGCGCTCCAGCGCCCGAAATCTCGGCTCGCCATATCGATGGAAGATCTGTGCGACCGACAAGCGGGCGGCGCGCTCAACCAGAGCGTCGGTATCCACGAACGCCATCCCGAGACGTTTGGCGAGCCGGCGTCCCACGCTGGACTTCCCGGAGCCCATCGACCCGACCAAGACGATGTTCTCTCCCGCTTGCGGCACGCCGGTCACACACGTTTGACGATCGTCGGGGTGATGAAAATCAACAACTCCTGGTTGGACGTGCTGGCGCTCTCGCGTTTGAACAACCACCCGATCACGGGCACCTTGTAGAACCACGGCACGCCGGTGATCGACTCACTCTTGGACGTTTCAAAAATCCCGCCGATGACCGTGGTTTCGCCGTCCAGGACCATCACTTCGGTCGAGGCCTCGCGTTTGCTGATGCTGGGCGCGCCGGTCCGCGAGCTGGTGAAACTCCCGATCGCGTTCTTGGTCGCTTTGATCTTCATGATCACGCTGCCGTTCGGCGTGATATGCGGAGTGACGGTTAGATTCAAGGTGGCGTCGACAAACTGCGTCTGGGTGCCGTTGTTCGAGGTGGTCTCGTAGGGAATCGAGTCCCCCTGCTGAATAATGGCCTCCTTGTTGTCGATCGTCACCACGCGGGGGCTGGAAATGATCTTCGTTTCACCCAAGACTTCGCCGGCCGACAACCGAAGATCCAGATTGAAGGGATTGACCCCGGTCAGTCGCCCGAACTGCACCCCGACGTTTCCGATCGGACCGGCGCCGCCGGAGGCCGGCAGGTTCACCGCAAACGTCGGGGACTGGGTATTAAACGCCCCGGTTGCGCCGGCGTTCAAGGCGATCTGATTCGAGCCGGAAGTCTCCTTAGTGGCCAGGCCCCATTGCACCCCGAGGTCGCGCGCAAAATTGGTGTTGGCCTGGACGATCCGGGTTTCGATCAAGACCTGGGGCTTGGGAAGATCCAGCAGCTTAATGAGCTGTTGGATCTCGTTGATGTTCATCTGGATGTCCTTGGCGATGAGACTATTCGTCGACTCGTTGACCGTCAGCTCGCCGCGCGAACTCAGGTTTTTCTTGAGCGTGGTGGACAGGTCCGCAGCCTTGGCGTAGTTGACCGGAATGATCAGGGTCTTGAGGTCCTCGGCTTTGACCTGGGCTTCCTTCGCCTTGGCCGCCTCGTCCTGCTGCTTGGCAATGTTGCCGTTGGTGTCGATCCGGATAATGTTCCCCTCCCGGACCTGACCCAGTCCTTTCGACTTCAGAATGATGTCGAGCGCCTGATCCCAGGGGACGTTGAATAGCTTCAACGTAATCTTGCCTTTCACTTCTTCCCCGACCACGAGGTTCAAATCGCTGACGTCGGCGATCAGACGCAGGACGTTGGAAACCTCCGCATCTTGAAAATCCAGGGAGATCTTTTGTCCGCTGAACCCGTTGGCCCCGAGCGTCAGTGGGCCCGGGGGCTCGACTTCCAGCGTGGGCGGCGACGATCCTGAAGTTGCTGCCTCATTCCCGGACGCTTTGGGAGCGGGCAGTGGCACGGCGACCGCGGCCACCGGCGCGTCGGACTCCGCTTTCGGCGGCGCAGCGGCTGCGGCGGGAGCCTGCGGCATGGCCGGCGCCTCGGACGGCGCGGCGCGGGTCAGACGCAGCGTTACCCCCTGGTCTTGAGGCAACACGGTGTACGAAACGGCTTTCTTCAGGTCCAAGACCACGCGTACCTTCAGCGGATCCCGGTGCTGGCCGATTCGCGCTTGAGTCACCAACGTATTGGCTTCAGCCTTGACCACCGAGGGAGTGACCGCGCTGCGCGTCTCCGGGAGGTCGATGACCAACCGGCCCTGGCCGAGCGTGAACACGTTGGGTGAGGCCAAGACTCCGTCGGCGGCGATGTTCACGTCCACGAAAGTCTTCTGTGGGACAATGCTCACCGCGGTGATCTGAGACGCGACGGCAGGAGGCGCCGGAACAGGAGGCTCGGCGAGTTCAACCTGCGGTTCCTCGGGCGCGACCTCTTGCGCGACCGGCGGCGCAACCAGGGTGGCGGCCGGCGGGGCTTTTGCAAAGTCCACGGCGAGCATCGTGCCCCCGTCGTCGCGGGAAATTTGATAGTCGGCGGCCCGCGACAGCAGGATCGTCAACCGACCGATGCGCTGATCCTCTCCAGCTTGCTGGGGCACGATGTCCGTCACGGGATCCACACTCACGTTGCGCTGTTCGGCGAACGCGCCGAAATTCGTCGCCATCAGCTCGACGATCAGTTGCGGCGGCTCATCCAGCCGGAACGCCGTGTAATTGAGGGGACCATCGCCGGTGAGCGCGATCCGCGTCACGTCCGGAAGATCCTCCACTCGAAGGTCCGTAACGGTGGTCGAGGGGGGGGGCTCGGCCGGAGGGGCGACCTGCGTACTCGGCGCCGCGCACGCGGCCAACATTACGACGCACAGGTGGATGACGAACGACTTCGACCTCATTCCAAGCCCTCCTCGCGCGTCCGCAGATCCAACACGATGTCCCGCGTCCGTGTCTCGCCGAAGAAATCGACGTATTGCTCCACCACGGTCAGATCCCTGGCCGTGATCCGTTTGACGACTCCGCGGTTGGGGCCCACGCGGGTGCCGATCCGCACCGCGTAGCCCTTCCCGTCCGGCATCTCGAGCATTCCATAGGTCCCGAGCTGTCCCCACACGACCGCGACGAATTTCAGTTCGGACACCTCGCGACGTTGGAGCGGGGGCAGCAGGTCCACGTTTCTTTTCCCGCCAGTGACGATAAGCGACCTGAACGGATCCCGGCGGCCTGAGGGGTTATAGGTGAACTCCTCCTTCGGCGGAGGTGGCGGCACGGCCTCCGGCGTGGGTGCCGTCACCACCGCCGGCGCGACGGCGGCCTGCGTGGCGGGCGTGGCCCTCGGCGGCTTCTCCAAGGGCGGTTCGGAGTCGGCGCAGCCCGCCGCCAGGAAGGACGCGCAGACCACCGCGACCGTCGTGACCATTCCGAGTCTAGGCACCGGTCCCTCCGCGATTCTTCGGCGGCGGTTGCGGCGTCGCGGCCGCGCGCTTCTCGCCGGGCGGTCCATTGGCCGCCCCGGACGCGGCGGCGTCCTCCATCGCGGCGAAGGCTGTGGCGCGGAACGTGGTTTGAATCATTAGACGATCCTTATCCAGTTTGCCGCCCCCCATCTTCAGGCCGGACACGTTGACGATCCGCGGCAGCTTACCGATCCGATCGAAAAAGGCGGCCACCGAGTGATAACTTCCGGCCACTTCCACCTCGACCGGAATTTCGGTGTAAAGCCCGGATGATCCGGGTCGCCGATCCGAGGGCTTCCATAACTTGAAGTCCAGTCCCGTCTTGATCCCTAGATCAGACACCTGCTTCAACAACGTGGCCACTTCGGACTCCGCCGGGAGCTGCTCCTTCAGCAGCGCCAACTGTTTGGCCAATTCCGCATTTTCGCGCTTGAGTTCCTCCAGCCGTCGGGCCTTGGCTTGATTGACGTTGATTTCGTTATTGATTTGCGCGATCTGCTGTTCAAGCGCTGCAATTTCCGCGTTCTTGGGGATGTAGATGAACCAGACGAAGGCGGCGAGCAGCGCGATGACCAGAATCGCAGCCAACACCGCCTTTTGATAGGGCGGGAGGGCCTTCAGAGATTCGGCGTTGAGTGTCAGATTCAGGGCCATCCGCTCAGACCACCAGCAGGCACTTCAGCTTGAAGTTGTACACGGGAATTCCCCCCTCGCTGACTTGCCGGGACTCGATCAACTGAATCTCTTTGATATGGTTCGACGCTTTGAGATTATTGATGTATTCGACGATCTCCGCGTTGGTCACAGCCCGTCCTTCCAGATCCACCTTGCCGCCCTGTTCGGTGAGCGAGGTCAACCACACACGGTCGGGCAGATGTCGGCTCAATTCATCGAGGAGCCGAACCGGCCCGGTCTGGTTTTTCCGAAGTTGTTCGATGATCCCGATTTTCTCTTCATAATCCTTTTTGTTCTTCTCGTAATTCTCGACTTCTTTGACCTTCGCCTTCAGGGCGTTGAGTTCTTCGTTGAGCGCCACCTTTTCCTGTTCGAGCGCGTTGACGCGGGCCACCATCGACCACCACACGAAGCCCATGCCTCCGATCAATAGCAGGGCCACCGCGACAACACTGACCAACCCGCCCGGCCCCTTGCCGGTGCGGCGAGCCCGCTTCGGACGCTCGACCCCGAGGAGATTGACCTTGATCATCGGTCACCCGCCCGCCGGGTCGCGAGGCCAACCACCACGGAGGCCTGCGGGCCCACTTCGGCGATCAAATCGGGGTCCACCGTCTTCGGGTTGACCTTGATGTGACGAAACGGATCCATCAGCTCAACCGGGACACCCAGCCGTTCCGAAAGGAACGGGGCCAAGCCGCTGAGCTTCGCGGTCCCGCCGCTCAAGAGGACCCGATCGATGGTCTCTTGGGTCGAGGTGGAACGGAAATAGTCGAACGAGCGGCCGATCTCTGCGGCGAGTTCACCGTTCATGGTGGTGATCACCTCGGCCAAGGCGTCCGGATTGATCCCGTCGACGGATTCGCCGCGTTTGGCCCGCTCCGCGGCGTCGTAACTGACGTTGAGGTCGCGCTGTATCGTCTCGGTGTATCGGTTTCCGCCGGTGGAGATGTCGCGGGTAAACGAGAAATTTCCCCCTTTGACGATGTGGATGTTCATCACACTGGCCCCGATGTTGACCAACGCGACGACTTCCGAGCCGGCGGACCCGTACGCCTCGCCATACACGTTTTCCAACGTGAACGCGTCGACGTCCACGACCACGGGATTCAATGCGGCCTCGGTGACCAAGGAGGTATACTCCGCGAGCCGATCCTTCTTCACCGCCGCGAGGATCACGGTCATCGTGTCCTTACCGTCGGTGGCGTCGGCGGTCGGCAGGATATGAAAGTCGAGGTTGACGTCGTTGACGTCGAACGGAATGTACTGTTCCGCCTCCCACTTGATCGACTCCTCCAGTTCCTCCTCGGTCATCGGCGGCACGTTGATCTTCTTGACGATCACCGAGTGCCCGGACACCGAGATCACCACATCCTTGGCCTTCACCGCCTGCTCGCGGAGCAGGTCTTTGAGCGCGTCAATCACGCGCCCGGCATCCATCACCGCGCCATCCACGATGAGTTCGGGATCGATCGTCTTGATCCCGAATTTTTCCAGAACGTACCCCTTCTTCGTCGATTTGAGCTGAAGGAGCTTGATGGCGCTGGATCCGATATCGAGTCCGATCACCGGTTGTACGCGCTGAAGGAACATAGTGTTGTGGCCCCTATCGTTCGCGACGGTCGGTCCGTCGCTTGATTAGGCGTTCGATCTCCCGACGATTCTTATCCGAATACAGCCGCCAGTTGCGCCAGTCCCGGCCCACTCCGCTGATGAGCCCCTGGCGCTCCCACCGGAACAGCGTGGCCTTGGAGATATCGAACGTGTCACAAATCTCTTGCGCCTTATACGATCGCTTGCGGCTCTGAGGCATTGGGCACGGGGCTCACCGGCAATCCGCTCTGGGATCTTCCTGGAAACGGCAGTAAGTATACTTAGTATGGTCATCCTGTCAAGGAGATTTCGAGGACCGGGGTGCGGAGGCCGGAAGCGCCGAGGGCCTGTTGAGGCCCTGCTCGGGTCTCATGACGGGAGAGGCCGTTCCGTGCATCCTCGCAAACACGGCCCAGTCGAAGGGTTTGGGCGCGACGGCGTGCAGCGGGATCGCGTCGACCTGGCCCTCTCCTGGCGAAGCGGCCAGACACCCGACGATGGCCGCAGGGTCCTCCACCAATCGCCGCACCGTTTCGTACGCCAGGAACTGGGCGAGCGCCTTGTCTTCCGGAACAGGCGGCGCGCCACGCAGCGTGTGTCCCAAGATCGTGGCTTTGGTCGCAACACTGAGGGGATATCGCTCCGACGTCACTTGGAGCTGCGGCCACTCGGCGATGGTTCGAGCGACGTAGTCGACCAAACCCTGCACCCCGCCGTCCGGGTGATGGCGGTGCGGCGTGCGCTCGGCCACCACGAAGAGATGACTCTTGTTGGGCACACCGAGACTGCGACGTAGCGTGCCCAGGATCACGTCGTCGATATACGCATCGGGCTCCGGATGCTCGTTGACCAGAATGCCTTCGGCCCGCGCCTGATACGCACAAGTCAGCGCCAAGTGCCCGGCTCCCGCACCCATCACCTCCACGAAGAAGATGCTGCCCATGGCGGCGCTGGTCGCCTTGAGCGACTCGAGGGATTGATTGGCCAGCGCGACCGCGGAGTGAAACCCCAGCGACGTGGTGCGGGCCAGGTTATTGTCGATGGTGCCGGGCATCCCGACCACCTGAACCCCGAACCCTTCGAACAACGCCCGCGCGCCGCGCAGGCTCCCATCGCCGCCGATCACGACCAACGCGCCGTCCTTCACGAACGGCTCCAGGTGCGCCATCGCGACGCGTTGTACCCGCTCGTCTTTGAACTCTTCGAAGCGGCTGCTCCCGATCGGGCTGCTCGCGTGGCTGGCCAACCCGCGCGTGGCCTGTTCGGTGACGGGCTCGATCCAGTTGTTCGCCAATCCCAAAAACCCGTGGCGGACGAACCGCACCGCCAGCCCGTACTCATCGCCGCTCGCTCGCAGCTCCTTAAGCGCCGCGCCGGCTCCGGCAAAGTCCCCGCCCGACACCAGCGCGACCAGTTGTTTGATCCGGCCCGGCGCCAGCGTGACGCGGTCGCGGCGTTCGCGCTCCACGGTCGCCCACACATCGCGCGCCGCCCGTTCGTGGGCGGAGAGACCGACCGCGGTCGAGTAACCCGACAACTCGCCATGCTCGCAGGTCAGCAACACGACATTGTCCTGTCCCTCCTTGTACTCGCCGAACTCGGCGAAGGCCTCGCGAAACGGGCGGGGGTCGAGATAGGTGATCAACGCGCGCAGCGTAGAGCTGTGGGTATACAGGCAGGCCACGCCCCCCTGGTGCGCGAGGCCGAGGCGATGAATGCCGTCGATCACGTCCAGGTACAGATCGAAGAACGAGTGACCGCCGGGATAGCTATACAACGGATGTTTGATCAGTCGTTTGGCAATTTTCACCTCCACCCCCAATGCCCGCGCCGCCTCTTCGACCTCCACGGCTTTTTCCACGCCCGTCGCCCATCCGAAATCCTGCGATTCCAACGAGGCATCCACGCTCGCCACGTCCTTGGTCTGTGGACCCAGGACGGCCCGGACCCGCTCGAACAGTTGGGTGGTGTTGGGACTCGAGCTCACGTAGTGGACAAAGGTCGCGGGATCGAGGTAATTGGGGAGCCGCAGGAAGTCCAGCTGCCGGCCGACCACACCCAGCATTTGGGCCATGGCTCGGCCCACCGCGTCCGCCTTCAACAGGCCCCGGTCCGGGTCCAAGGTGTTGGCGAGCCTCCTTCCCACGCGGTATGTGCCGCTCTCCACCCGCGACACGCCGTGGCGCAGCGCAAACAGGAGCGCACGATCGGCCAGGTCCCGCGGCAACAACCAGAAGCGATCCTCACCCAAGTCCAACACGATGCGCTCGCCGATCAACTGCGGGGTGAGCTGCGCGCGGGGGACGATGGCCACCGGACGGCGGCGAAGGGGTTTCGTGGTCCTGCCGATCGGCGCACGCAGCAGCGGCGACAGGGCGCCCTCGGCCAGCGCGCGATTCCAAGCCGCGTAGAAGACCAAGGGATCGTCCCCACACGCGGTTTCGATCAGTGCCTCCCGCGCCGCTCGATAGGAGGCGGCGTCTGGCGTTCCGGTCTTGAGACGGTCCACGAACTCCTTCACCGCGCCGACCGCTGTGCTGGCCCGCGCCACACGATCGGTGGCAACCGGAGGCGCCTCAGGCCGAGTCACTCCGTCCACGGTAGATTCCCGGCGGGCCAAGGCTTCGCCGTATGCCACGAGTCCCTCGATGGTCACGAAGTTCAGGTCGTCAGTCATCGATGCCACCTACTCGTTCGTGTGACTCCGATTCGCAAGAGATCCCGTCAGACCGACTTCACCAACGCGACGACGGTGTGCAGTCCCGAGGTTCCGCGCGGGTACGCCCGTGCGGCGGTCTCCACCTGGCGCGTCCCGTCCCGCCCCTCCGCCCGCACCACCAGCGTATGAGCGCCGGGAGACGGCACGCGCCACTCGTAGGTCCAGTGAGTCCAGGCATAGGGCGGCGACGGTGACAGCGTCGCGTCATGCCATGTCAGGCCGTTGTCCGCACTCACCTCCACGCGCCTGATCCCGTGCAGCCCCCCGAACGCGATGCCGCGGATCTCCTGGGTTGCGCCGGTCACCACCTGATAGTGTCCCGGTCGGTCGATACGGGACGTGACCGGGATCAGGCCCTCGTCGGTCCAGCCGCGTTCCTGCCAATACCCCTTGTGGTCGCGCTCGGCCACCTCGATCTCAGTCAACCATTTCACGTTCTTGATCCCGAAGATGCCCGGTACCACCGCCCGCAGGGGGTAGCCGTGGTCTCGCGGCAACGACACCCCGTTCATCGAGTGCGCCAACAACACGTCGCCGCGCAGGGCGCGCTCGAAGGTGATGCTGTCGTGGTAACCGTCCGCGCCTCGAAACACCACGTCAACGGCCGTGTCCAGTGGCCTGGCCTCTTCGAGCAGATGCGCCAACGGAAAACCGGCCCAGAGCGCGTTGCTGATCAAGCTCCCTCCCGGTTCATTGTCGATACACTGCAGGGTGACCACCTGGTCGACCGAGCGCTGTTCGAGCACGTCGGCGTATCGCAGGGTCCGGGGTCGCTCCACCGCGCCGTGGAGCGCGAGCGCCCAGTCCGCCACACGAATCGTTGAACCCAGTTCCAGGGAGTGGTCGCTGTAGTTGACGCGATAGAACTGATCGTTCGGCGTGAGAAACGGCGTCTCGCGAGGCGGCACCGAAAACAGCCGGCCCCAAAAAAACACCCCGGCTTCAACGGGGCTCGTCACGCTCACCACGGCCCCTGCCGCGGTCGCCGCCAGCAGACGGCGCCGGCTGAACGGGCGCGACATTCGAAGGATCATGAACCGTCCTGCACGCCCGGCCGGACGCTGACAAGTGTCCGCGTCGGGCTCCGTGGGGTGTTTATAAAATGCCCGCCACGCGCTGCGCCCATCGCACGTAGCCCACGATCTTCGCGACGTCTTCGTCGGATACGCCGGGCACGGGCGGCATGTTGCCGAACCCCCAATGATGAGCCGTGACCCCGCGATTCACGGCCAACAAAAACGCCTGGTCGCCGTGATGGCCGGGCTCATAGATCTTCGACAGAAACGAGGGGCCGCGTCCCGTGCCTGCAGCGTGAACGCCGTGGCAACGCGCGCAATGCGTGTCGAATAGGCGTTTACCGTCGGTGTGTTCAGCGGGCACGTCTGCTGCGGCCACCTGCGCGGCAACGGGGTTACTCGATGCCCCGCCTTCACACGCGGACAGTCCCAGGGCGCCGGCCATTGCCCCGGCCGTAAACAGCCGTCGTACTCCGTCACGCCAACGGAACCACCTCGTCCGCCGGCAGGCCGTGGGGATGCGGTCCCACACCATCGTCACCTCCCTGTGCACCACGGGATGATAGTCGCGCACGCGCCGAAACGCAAACCACTCACCCCTGCAGCGCCATCAGTTCGCCAAACACCCGAGACAGGGCTCCGAGCTCCCGCGCGTGCGACCAGAGCAATGCCGGTGAGAGCCGGGGGTTGACGTGCGTGAACATGGCGGTGAGCACCAGCCGCGACGCCGGAAACTGTCGATGCAACAGGACGCTGCCGACGCACGGCAGGATATGGTCGTACACGCTGTGCAGGATGACGAGCCGACTGCGCAGCCGCTCAGCGGGTTCTCGCACCGAGAGTTCCGCGATCGTGTTCCTGAACTCGCGGAGGATTCGTTCCCATTGCTCGGGCGCGCGATCCGGATGAAACGCTCGCATCGCCGCCACGCAGGCTTGGCCCGCGGGCGACAGCGCGGTAATGCTGGCGTCGATCTCCCCCCACGGTTCCCACGGCCGTCGTCGGCCGATCGCCAGCGTGACCTCGCGGATGCGATCCCGCTCAGCGGGCGGCGGATCGAAGTGATCGACCACCGCCCGCAGCACGAGAGACCGTCCGTAGGGATCAACGGGCACGGCGATCCCGTCGCTGCGATACACGTCCTGAAACACCGCCCGCATCAGCTCCCCAAAATCAGCGTAGCCGCCGAATACGCCGAGAAACTCCGGTGGAGCGCTCAAATCGGGTCGCAAGGCAGCCTTGAGGCTCAGCGTACCCACATAACTCAAACCGATCAGGGCCAACGGTCGTGGCCCACACCAGGCGGACGATTGTCTCACATGACTGACCAACCCGACGATCTGGTCGATCGTGGTGGGCGTGAACTCCAGCGCCCGCACCGCAGGGTAATCAGGAGTCAGGACCAGGAACCCGGTTTCCGCCAGCGCGGTGGCGAAGTTGATGAGACGCGGATCGTCGATGGATTCCGGAACGAACCCGCCGTTCAACACGATCGTCGCGGAGTGGACCGGAGGCTGGTACAGCCGGACCTGAAGCAGCCCCCCAGTGACCGGCACCACGCGCTCCACCACCGACACGGGGTGGGTCCACCGCTGAAACGGCGAGGGTCGGTTCGGACGCGCGATGCGCCAGAAGACGTGCCAGGTGTTGCGCGTGTTCCTCCAGGTCGACCGTTGTGCCGCCGCCATGCCGCCGCTATTTCATCCCAACCGTACGTCTAATGTAAAGCGGCCGTCGGTCGAGAATTTCCCACTGTCTGGCTTGACATTCCAAACGCCCCTTTCCTATATACTACGCGGATCGTCTTGCCGCTTCGTCCACACCAAGGAGGACCCATGAAACACCCAGAACGGCCCGGCCCCCTTCACTGGCTCCTGATCCCGATGCTGGTGGGCGGAGCGGGGTCCCTCACCGGTTGCGAAAACATGAACCGCACCCAAAAGGGGGCTGTGGCCGGCGCAGCGGTCGGGGCCGGAATGGGCGCCCTGATCGGCAAACAGAGCGGGAGTGCCACCGGCGGCGCCTTGATTGGCGGCGCGATCGGCGCCGTCTCCGGCGGACTGATCGGCAACTACATGGACCGGCAAGCCGAAGAAATGGAGAAGATGGCGGACACCAAACGCTCAGGGGACGGGATCATCGTGACCATGAGGGACAAGATCCTCTTTGACGTGGACAGCGCGAGTATCAAGCCCGCCGGGGTCAAGAGCCTTGACCAGCTGGCGTCGGTCTTGGTCAAGTACCCGAAAACCACGATCACGGTTGCAGGGCACACCGACAACACCGGACGCCCGGACTACAACCTCAAGCTCTCCGAGCGTCGGGCGAACGCGGTCAAGTTCGCTCTCGCCGACCGCGGCGTCCAGTCCAACCGGATCGCGACGATGGGGTTCGGGGCTCAGAGTCCCGTCGCTTCGAACGTTACCCCGGACGGGCGGGCGGAAAATCGCCGGGTCGAGCTGCACATCGTCCCCGACGAGGATCTTCGAAAAGAAGCGGAAGGCCAAGGCGGCTGACACCCCAGAGTTCAGCTCCTCCCGGATTCGGCGTGTTCTTGCTCCACGCTCCGCGACCGCTATGGTGGCTGGACACCTCGCCGCCTTTTCGCTACACTGACGCGGTTTCTCAACCTCAGATCAACGATTCACCGCGTCGCAAGGCGCGGGACGAGAGAATGCCGTGAAGGAGTATCCCGCTGCATGAAGATTCGGTCCGCTGGCTCGACACACGTCGGACGGGTCCGCAACTCGAACGAAGACCACTTTGGGGCGTTCGACGACCTCGCGCTCTACGTGGTCGCCGACGGGATGGGCGGCCACGCTGCGGGAGAAGTGGCCAGTCTGATGGCCGTTCAGACGGTCCGCGACGCCTTCCTGGAGGCCGCCTCCGATCGTACCCTGCCGTCGGGGCGGGAGTATGACCCCAGCCGGCGCCTGGTCTGGGCCATCGAACAAGCCAACCAACGCATTTACACCGCCGGGGTTGAAAACCAAGCCCTCGCCGGGATGGGAACGACGGTGGCGGCGGTGTGGGTGGAGAATGATGCCGCCTACGTCGCACACGTGGGTGACAGCCGGGTCTATCGCCTGCACGGCCCCGCGTTCGATCAAGTGACGGCGGACCACTCTTTGGTCAATGATTACCTCAGCCGGGGCATCATGACCCCGGACGAGGCCGCAGCCCACCCGATGAAACACGTGTTGGTCCGCGCGCTCGGCACCGCACCCACGGTCTCGGTCGATGTCCGCCGCATTCCGCTCGAAGCCGGCGATCTCTTCCTGCTCTGCTCGGATGGGTTGTCCAACGTGGTCCCGGTCGAAGAACTCGCCGCGATCCTCTCCAAACCGGACAGCGCGCACCTGAGCGCCCAATGCCAGGCGTTGATCGACGCGGCAAACCGTCACGGCGGCCTCGATAACATCACGGCCGTGTTGGTCCTCGCCGACGACGGGCCGTAGTTCCTCACCTCATCCAGGGGGATCAGTGATGTCGATGCGTGCGTGGATCCTGCTTGCACTCGTCCTGCTCGTCGTCGTGTTTGGCGGCGCGCTCCTCTCGCTCTATGTCGACGCATTGTGGTTCTCGGAGGTCGGATATCTCTTCGTATTCTCCACCAAACTGAAAACCCAGGTCACGCTCGCGGCCGTCATCGGCCTCGCCATGTTCGCCTGGCTCGCCGCCAACGTGCTCGTGGCCTCGCGCCGGCGCCTGACGCTGGTCCCGCCCCCTTGGGACGCGCTGTTGGCCGGGCGGCCGATTCGCCCGTTGCTCCTGGCTGCCGCGGCGGTCATCGCTGCCGCGCAAGGGCTACAGGCCGCGAGCCAGTGGCAGGCGTATCTGTTGTTCACCAACCCGATCGCATTCGGCCAATCCGATCCCCTGTTCGGCGAAGATGTCGGATTCTACGTCTTCACGTTGCCGTTCTTGGTGACGATCAAACAGTGGCTGTTCACCGGCGTCGTGGTGGCCGCCGCGGCGAGCGCCGTGCTGTACGTGGCGAACCAGGAAATTCGGATCGAACCGAACCGTTTCTCCATCACGCCCGCCGCCCGCCGGCATCTCCTGTGGGTGGCCGCCGCGGCCGCCCTGGTGGTCGCCTGGGGCTATCGGCTCGATCAGTACCAGTTGCTGTACGGCCGACGAGGTGTGATCTTTGGGGCCGGGTACGCCGACATCCACGCCCGACTCCCGGCCCTGTACGTGATGGTCGTGGTCGCGGTCGCCGCGGCCGCGGTACTGATCATCAGCGCAAACCGCCGTGGCTGGGGACTGCCGCTGGCGGCTGGCGCGGCCATCCCGGTGACGGCCCTGGTTGGTGGTTCGTTGATTCCCGACCTGCTTCACCGCTTCCAGGTCCTCCCGAACGAGATCGTGATGGAACGACCCTACATCGAACACAACATCCGGCTCACGCGCTTCGCGTACGGCCTCGACCACGTCGAAGCCAAGGAATTCCCGGCCTCCGACCAGCTGACCCCCAAGCAGGTCGCATCGAACACGCTGACGACCAACAACATTCGCCTGTGGGATCATCGCCCGCTCCTCTCCACCTATCGACAGCTCCAACAGATCCGCACCTATTACGACTTCATCGACGTGGACAACGACCGCTACGTGATCAACGGAGAGCTTCGGCAGGTCATGATCTCCCCCCGCGAACTCTCGTATCGGAACCTGCCCAGTCGGATCTGGATCAACGAACACCTCACATACACTCACGGGTACGGCGTGACGCTCGGGCCCGTGAACCGCGTCACGCAGGAAGGGCTTCCGGAGTTCTTCATCAAGAACATCCCGCCCGCTTCGTCGACCACCATCAAGGTGACCCGTCCCGAGCTGTACTACGGCGAACTGCCGAACGACTACGTGTTCGTCCACACCGCGAACCCCGAGTTTGACTATCCGTCCAGCGACACGAGCCAATACACCA
Source organism: Nitrospirota bacterium (assembly GCA_040757335.1). Lineage (NCBI taxonomy): Bacteria > Pseudomonadati > Nitrospirota > Nitrospirota bacterium. The sequence goes on from JBFLXB010000011.1 coordinate 51,607, forward strand.
CGTACGCGGGTACGGGCGGGATCCCGATGTCGTCGTTCGTCCGGAAGGCCGCGTTCGCCGCCTCCTTCGGGTCGATGAAGATCCTCCTGTCCGACGACATCACCGCCGAGAGCCGCATCATGATCAACCGCGCGATCCAGGATCGCGCGACCAAGTTGACTCCGTTCCTCCGGTACGACCAGGACCCGTATATCGTGATCACGGACGAGGGACGGCTGGTCTGGATCCTGGATGGGTATACGACGACGGATCGGATGCCGTATTCGACGCCGTTGCGGGGGGTGGGCAACTACATCCGTAACTCGGTGAAACTCACCATCGACGCGTACGACGGCCGGATCACCGCCTACATCAGCGCGCCCGACGATCCACTCATCCGCGCCTACGCCGCCGCGTTCCCCGGGCTCCTTCAACCGATCGACGCCATGCCCGCCGATCTGCGTGCACACCTGCGCTACCCCCAGGACCTGTTCCGGATCCAATCGCACCTATTCGCCACGTATCACATGGAGGATCCCCAAATTTTCTACAACAAGGAGGATCTCTGGGCGATCCCGCAGAAGGGCGAGCAGGACATGGAGCCGTATTACACGATCATGAAACTCCCCGGTGAAGCGCGCGAAGAGTTCATCCTCATGATCCCGTACACACCCGCCAAACGCGACAACATGGCGGCGTGGCTCGCCGCGCGGTCGGACGGCGTCCACTACGGAAAGCTGATCGTCTATTTGTTTCCCAAACAGAAGTTGGTCTATGGCCCGCGGCAAATCGAAGCGCGGATCGACCAGGACGCGTTGGTCTCTCAGCAGCTCACGCTCTGGACGCAGCGCGGGTCGCAGGCGATCCGGGGCAGCCTGCTCGTTATCCCGATTGAGGATTCGCTGTTGTACGTGGAGCCGCTGTACCTCGCGGCATCTGAGTCGGGCTCGCTGCCTGAGCTTCGACGGGTCATCGTCGCGTTCGGAAATCGCCTGTTGATGGAGCCGGATCTGGACGCGGCGCTCGCCGGCTTGTTCGGAGGTCGGGCACTGGACGTGGCCGGTCCGGCGTCGCCGCGGGAGCTCGCCGCCGGGCCCCCGGGGACCGCCGTCTCGCTCAGCCGTCAGGCCCTCGAGTACTACCGTCGGGCGCAGACCGCTCTGCGGGAAGGGCGGTGGGAGGCCTACGGCGCGGAGCTCAAGCAGCTGGAACAGGCCCTGGAAGCGCTTGCCAAGACGCCCTAGGGCCGCTATGCTTGCCGCAATGTTGCTGCCGACTCCACCGCAACGGACGCCCGCCGTTTCATCCGACGTGAACATGCCTGCGCTGATCGGGCAGAGCCCCACGATCCGTCAGTTACACGACGCCATCCGGCAGGTGTCCGACTCGCCGACGACGGTACTGATTCTGGGAGAAACCGGTACGGGCAAGGAGCTCGTGGCGAGGGTGCTGCACGATCTCAGCAGCCGGCGTGCGGGCCCGTTCGTCGCCGTCAACTGCGCGGCAATCCCCGACGACCTGATCGAGAGCGAATTGTTCGGGCACGAGCGCGGGGCCTTCACCGACGCACACGCGACGCGCCGAGGCCAATTCGAGATGGCAAACGGCGGAACCCTCTTTTTGGACGAGATCGGCGATCTGAGCCTCCGAGCTCAGGGCAATCTCTTGAGAGTCATCGAGGAGCGGATGTTTGCACGAGTGGGGGGCACCGAGCCCATTCGGGTGGACGTGCGTCTCCTTGGCGCGACCAACGTGGACTTGGAACAGGCCGTGCGAAACGGAGGGTTCCGAGAAGACCTGTACCACCGATTGAACGTCGTCCCGATACAGGTCCCTCCGCTGCGCGAACGGTCCGAGGACATCCCGATGTTGGTCGAACATTTTTTGGCTCGAGCCAACCAGGAACACGGCTCCCAGAAAACCATCGCGCCCGAAGTGATGGACCGTTTAGCGGGGTATGACTGGCCGGGAAACGTCCGGGAGATGGAGAACCTCATGGCGCGCTTGGTCGCGCTCGCCGCCAACCCGGTCATTCAAGAGGACGACCTGCCCCTCAAGGTTCGAGCCCGAGCGAGAACCCGCACCCTCGCCGAGGATGTCCGGCGCGGGGCGGTCTCGTTGACCCAAGCCGTCGATGCCTTCGAGCGCGAGTTGATTCTGGACGCCCTCACACGCACCTCCCACGTGCAGGTGCGAGCGGCCAAGGCGTTGGGCATTACCCGACGCATCCTGAAGTACAAGATGGACGCGCTCGGGATTCCCGTGACCCGTCCGCGCGCCCGCCCCATCCGCCGTCAGGCGGCGTAGCAACGTTCCCGCGGCCTCCGCGCAACGTCGATTGACGCTCCCCAGGGCCTCTGTTAGACTGGCCGCGTGCTCGCTGACCCGCAGGCCAAGATCGCCGCGCTCCACGACAACATTGAGCGGGTCATCTGCGGCAAATCCGATGTCGTCACGCTCGCGATGGTCACGTTGCTCGCCCGCGGGCACCTGTTGATCGAAGACGTCCCCGGCGTCGGGAAGACCACGTTGGCCCACAGCTTTGCGCGGTCCCTGAGCTGCAGCTTCAAACGAATCCAGTTCACCAGCGACCTCCTGCCCTCCGATATCATCGGGCTCTCGGTGCTCAACCAGACCAGCCGCGAATTCGAGTTCCGGCCCGGACCGATCTTTGCCAACATCGTGCTGGCCGATGAAATCAATCGAACCACGCCCAAGACTCAAAGCAGCCTGTTGGAGGCGATGAACGACGCCCAGGTGTCGGTGGACAGCCACACCCACCCGCTGCCGCGGCCCTTCATGGTGATCGCCACACAAAACCCCGTCGAATACCACGGAACCTATCCGTTGCCCGAATCGCAACTCGACCGGTTCATGATCCGCGCGCACATGGGGTACCCCGACGTCGAGGACGAGAAACGCATCATCACGGCGAAACACTTGGTGGGTCGCGCGGAGGAGATCTCGCCGGTGCTCGGCGCGGACGACGTCGTCGCTCTGCAGGAAATCACCTCTCGCGTGACCATCGACGACGGATTGGTGGACTATCTGATGGCGATCGTCTCCGCGACGCGATCGCGCCCGGACGTGGACTTGGGCGTCAGCACGCGTGGAGCGGTGTTCCTCTATCGGGCCACCCAGGCGATGGCGTTGATCGAGGGCCGAACCTACGCGCTGCCAGACGACGTGAAACGCCTCGCCGTCCCCGTGTTCGCCCACCGAATCGTGGTGAATCCTGGAGTCGAATCGTTCGACCGCCGGAATGACGACGCCAAAGACATCTTGACCGAGATCCTGGACCAAGTTCCCGTTCCGCTGTAATCGCCCGTATGGGGCGCCCGTGACCGCCACCGCTGCGTCGTTGATGCCTCGCTCCGGCCGCAAACCGGGCGCATCCTCGGCCACCCCTCGTCCGCGTCAACGGACGACCCGATCGGCCAAAGTGACGCCCACCGGCATTCGGTTCCTGCTCTTGGCGCTCGCGGTCGGGCTCGCCGCGGTCAACACCGGCAACAATATTCTCTACCTCCTGTTCGCGATGATGCTGAGTCTCATCGTCGTGGCAGGTCTCTTTTCCGAGCGCGTCCTCGCCCGCCTCGGCGCCACGCGGTCGCTGCCCCTGCGATTGTTCGCCGACACCCCCACCCCATACCAGATGGTGCTGAGCAACGGCAAACGGTTCATGCCCGCGTTTTCGCTCCGGATCCGAGAAGGACGGGGAGCGTTCCGTCTGGACGCCGCCGAGCACCGGTGTCCCCGACTCGAACCCGGCGGGGCGGTCACCATCGACTCGGTCGCCACGTTCCGAGACCGCGGCGTGCACCATCTTCCCGGAATCGAAGTCATCACCACCTTCCCCTTCGGCCTGTTCGAAAAAACGTTACGAATACCGGTCGAAACGGATCTGCTCGTCTACCCATCACTCGACTCTCTGCGACGCTCGTCCGGACGGCCGTTGATGGAGGACGGCCCGTCCGGAACGCACAGGGGCACCGCCGGAGTGTCTCACATTCGGGAGTACCGAACGGGAGATGATCCACGGTTCATCCACTGGAAACATTCGGCGCGGAGGGCGAAGCTTGTCATTCGTGAGCCCGAGCGCGAGGGAGCGCGCTCGCTCGTGCTGGTCTTCAGCAACCGACTGCCTCCGGATCCCCTGCCCATCCATCGCGCGTGGTTCGAAGATGCGGTCCGTCTGACCGCGTCGCTCGCGGATCGGGCGATCCGAGACGGTCGGGAGGTCCTGATGGCCACCTGGGATGGGACCACCCGCATGGGGCGCGGCGCGCTCCATTTGGAGCGAGTGCTCCGGACCCTGGCGACGATCGGTCCTACCACGACTCAGGCGGGCGACCGGCTGGTCGCGTGGTCAGGGGATCTCGCCCAACAGACCGTCCACCTTATCTTGGTGTGGGACGATCCGCAGTGGTCGACGATCCGGCCACGGTGCGAGCGCGTGTGGGTCGTGGCCCAAGATGTCTCCAGGGACGCGTCGTGACGCGCGCGGCTCGACGGGCGTCCCACGTCATGGCCCTCGTCGGCTTGGCCTCGCTCGCCGTGACGGGTCAGATCGGCGCGCCCTGGCTGGCCGCCGGCGCGCTCGCCGTCCTCGCCAGCGCGGCCATGGATGCGACCCGACTGTCCCTGAACGCCCAAGCGCCGTGGGCGAACCTGCTGATCCTGGCGGCGTTGGGCTTCGCAGTGGCGGATTCGCTGTGGCTCTCGCCCAGTTTGCTCCACGTCGGCGCGCATCTGCTCATCGTGCTCATGCTGACGCGACTGCGCCACCGCAATGCCCGGGAATACCTGCAGTTGGTCGTGATTGTCTTCCTTCAGATGGTCGCGGCGGCGGGACTGGCCGCCCACGGGACCTTCAACGCGGGATTCGCCGCCTACCTCCCGGTCATGGTATGGGTGCTGGTCCATTACCACCTGCTCTCGGAGGCGGAGCGCGCCGAGACCGGACCGAGCGAGCCGCCGGCAGGCCTCGCGCCTTGGACCGCCGCTGCGGCACTCACCGCGATCATCGCCGCGGGGGTCCTCTTCCTCTTTCTCCCCCGCATGGGGCTCGAGCTGTTGGGCGTCATCCCGCAGAAAGATGTCCGTTTATCCGGGTTTTCGCCCCAGGTCCGTTTGGGCGCCATCGGGCCGGTCAAGCGCGATCCCACGATCGTGATGCGTGTGGCGGGTCCGTCCGTCGGACTCGGCGGCGAACTCCTCTACCTTCGCGGCGCCGTGTTCGACACGTTTGACGGTCAGAGCTGGCTGGCCACGACCCCCGCGCGTCGGATGCTCCCGCAAGACGGCGAGGGCAGGTTTGCGCTGGGCCGAGCCGTGGGCGACGCTCCCACGATGGCGATTCGCGCCGAACCGCTCGACACCCCGGTGCTCTTTACGCCGGAACGAACCGACGCGGTGGCCGGACCGTTTGCGGCGATCCTCGTGGACGACGACGAGATCTTCAATCTTCCCTATGCCCCTGGAATCCGCCAGACCTACGAGGTCTGGCGGCGGCCCCAAGCCACCGCGTCTTCCACCGGCGCCCGAGGCGGCGAACGCTACCTGCGGCGGACTGGATCGGCGCGCATCGCCGAACTTGCCGGCCAGGTGGCGGCTTCCTCGACCACGCCCCGGGGCCGGTCCCTCGCGGTGGAACGGTTCCTCCGAACCCGTTACACCTATACCCTGGACGTCCCGGGCGGCGAGGATCGGCCGGTGGAAACGTTCCTCTTCGATCGCCGGTCGGGATATTGCGAACACTTCGCGAGCGCCATGGCGCTCATGTTGCGCGAGCTCGGCATTCCCGCCCGACTGGTGACCGGGTTTCTCGTCCAGGAATGGAACCCGTTTGGGCAGTACGCCATCGTCCGCCAAGGGGACGCCCACGCCTGGGTCGAAGCGTTCCTGCCCGAGTCGGGATGGACGCGCTTCGACCCCACGCCGCCGGCGCCGCTTGCCGACCGTCCGTGGACGGGACGGGTCGAACACTACCTCGACAGCCTGCGCACAGGATGGGATCGCTACGTGTTGGATTTCAGCCTTGGGGACCAGCATGCCGCGATCGAGCGCGCCGAAGCCGAATGGAACCTCCTCCGTACCAACGTGACCAGCGGACTCGCTTCCGTGCGCCGGCGTGTGGAACGCGTGTCGGATACCGCGTGGATCATCGGCGGACTCGTCGCCCTCTTCGCGTTGGCCGGGGTGGTCACGCGGCGGGGGGTGCGGTGGCCGACACGTCGCCCCCCGCCGTCCGACGACGCGTCGATTGCGTTCTACCAACGACTCCTGCGCCTACTGGAGCAACGCGGCGTGACAAAACCGTCGGCGGTAACCCCGCTGGAATTCGCGGTGCACCACGCATCGCGGCTGGATTACGCCACGGAGATCCGGCGCGTCACGGAGCGGTACTATGAAGTCCGGTACGGGCGCCGACGCCTGTCACCGACCGAACGCCGAGCGTTGGAAACCGATCTGGCCGTGATCGAACGGGAGGGTCGCCGCTCCTAGAAGCGCACGCGGACGAGCGCAGCCGAGACGCTCAGGTTCGGCGTTTCGCCCGGCGGCGAAGTCACGGCAGGCTCGATCGCGGGCACACGCCACGTGAGCTGCCCCCGGTCGACGTTGATCATAGCGTAGCGCGCAACCTGGGAGAGCCCGTAGATTGTTCCGGCGATCACGCCGATTCCCGCACCGGTGGTCATGTACTGGAGATGGTCGCCGGGGTCGTCGGTGAGCACCATCACCCCCGCTCCCACCAACGCGCCGATCAGCCCGCCGTAAAATCCGTCGACCAACACGTCGCCCATCTCGTTGTTCGCCGCGCGCGCCGGCTCCGGTGCCGCGACAACCAGCGCAGCCCCCAACACGAACCACCACGCGCTCATCCGAATCCTCCCCATCATAGGTAACCCTCCACGATCACGTCCTCCCCCAATCGCCGGATCAACGTTTCCCGGAGCATCAGGGCGTCGGTCAAGCGCTTCGGCGATCGCCCGCCGATCGCGCTGATCGCGTCCCGACCTCCCAGGAGTTTCGGCGCCAGCATGACGACGACTTTCTGGACGACCCCGGACCGTAGGGCCGAGGCGTTGACCTCGGCACCGCCTTCGATGAGGACCGAGGTGATGTCCATCGCACCAAGCCGTCGCATCAGATCCCGCAAATCGACCATCCCGTCTCGGGACCTCGTTGTCAGGACACGCACGCCGCGCTGCTCCAAACGCCGACGGCGTACCGCCGACGCCCGACTGGTCGTCGCGATGATGACCGCGGAGCCTCGGCGCGGCTTCAGGGCGCGGGCCGTCGGCGGGGTCGCCAACCGCTCGTCCACGATCACGCGGTGGGGGGTTCGCCTCCCTCGGCCGCCCCTTGCCGTCAGCTCGGGATCGTCCGCCAGGACCGTCCCCAATCCCACCAGCACCGCGTCGACTCGATCACGCAAACGATGGGTATAGTCGCGGGCCCGCGCGCCGCTGATCCAGCGCGATTCACCGCTGGACGTCGCAATCTTCCCGTCGAGCGTGGAGGCGATTTTCAACGTCACGAAGGGACGACCCGTTCTAATCCAGCGGGCATACGCTTCGTTCACGCGTTTCGCACGATCCCTGAGGACCCCCACGGTCGTCTCGATGTGGTGCTCGCGCAATCGCGCGATCCCTCGCCCCGACACGTTGGGATTGGGGTCCTCGGTGGCGATCACCACCCTGTTCGCCCCGGATGACAGAATCGCGTCCGTACAGGGAGGCGTGCGTTTGTCGAGGTGACAACACGGCTCGAGCGTGACGTACAACGTCGCGCCGCGAGCAAGGGTCGCGGCATTGCGAAGGGCGATGACTTCTGCATGGGGTTCTCCCGCCCGCCGGTGATACCCTTCGCCGACGATGCGTCCGCCGCGAACGACCACGGCCCCGACCGCAGGGTTGGGGCTGGTGCGCCCGCGCGCTCGCGCCGCAAGCGCAAGCGCACGACGCATGTACGCCTCGTCAGACACGGCCGACGATTATCGGGGAACGCGTTGGCGCTGTCAACGCGGGCGGGTCTATCCTCAGAACGGCCTCGGGACATTCGGGGACCGGAGCCTCGTCAGGTTCATGAGGTTAGAGCTACTGGGATCGCGCCCGCGACAACCAGGCCCAGCGTCCCAGCGGGGGAGCCTCGACACCCAGCGACGCCGTCAGCCTGCGCCGGAGCGCGTCTCCGTCCAAGTCCCGGTCGATTTCGCCGGCCGCGACCAACGAGATGGCACCGCTCTCCTCGGAGACCACGATGGCCAGTGCGTCACTGTCCTCCGTGATCCCGATGGCCGCACGATGCCGAGTACCGGTTCCCGCCGCGTCGCCGCTGAGCGTTCGGGCGGAGAGCGGCAGGAAGCACCCTGCTGCGGCGATCCGACCGCCTCGCAAGATCACAGCGCCGTCGTGCAAGGGCGAATACGGGAGAAACAAGCTGATCAGCAGATCCTTGGAGAGCCGCGCGTCGATCACGGTCCCAACCTCAACGGCGTCCAGGAGTTCCTGGGTCCGTTCGATCACGATGAGCGCTCCGATCCTACGGTTCGCGAGCGCAACCGCGGCCTTGAGCACCTCTTCGACGGCCAAACGGGCCTCGGGCTCGGGCGTCCGGTGGGCGGGGAACTGCGCGATCGAAGCCAGGGCTCGTCGGATCTCTGGCTGAAGGATAATCACCAGTGCCAGGACGAGTTCGGGCCACCAACGGGCAAGAGGCCAGTCGTTCGGGAACAGGCCAGCCCACTGGCCGAACACCGCTCCGACAAAGACGACCCCCGTACCGGCGACGACCCGGCGGGCGCCGGGAGCGCGGGCGCGGATCGCGATCCAGATCAGTACCGCACCGGCGAGCGTCGCGCCCAGCAGATCAGGCCACGCGAGACCGAACGGCGACGCCGACATCGCTTAGCCCGCTACGGGGTGGACCACGCGGGAGGGGCGTTTGATCGCCTCTACCGTGGCCACCACCTGCGCCATCGCGTCCACGTCGTGGACGCGCACGATCGCCGCGCCCTGCCAACTCGCGATGGCCACGGCGGCCGCCGTGGCCATCAACCGCTCCGCGGTCGGCCTAGGCGAGTGAACCCCGTCGTAGGCGAGGAAGGATTTCCGCGACGGGCCCACCACCACGGGGTAACCCAGCGCGCGGACACGATCCAACCCCGCAAGGATCTGGTAGCTGTACCGGGGGTCCGCACCGACAAACCAGCCCAATCCAGGGTCCACCAGGATGCGGGCGTCGTCGATCCCCGCTGAACGCGCCGCGGCGATGCGCTGGCGCAGAAAGTCACACACGGTGTCGATGACGTCGTCGTAACGCACGTCGCGGCGGGTGGTGCGCGGGGTGGGGTCTTTTGCGTACATGAGAACGACGGAGGCCTTGGCCGCGGCCACCGCGCCGGCCATCTCGGGATCTCCCCGCAACGCAGAGACGTCGTTGACCATCGCGGCACCGGCGGCCAGCGCCTCGCGGGCCACGGCAGCCTTGGTGGTGTCGACGGAGACCGGCACGCGCAGTTCGCGCACCAGCGCGCGAACCACCGGGATGACGCGCCGTCGCTCCTCATCGAGCGACACGTCCTGGGAGTCGGGCCCCGTGGATTCGCCGCCCACGTCGATCCACTCGGCCCCCGCGGCCTCGAACCGCCGAGCCCGGTCCACCGCAGCGTCAACGGTCGTGGTTTGACCGCCGTCCCAGAACGAATCGGGCGTGACGTTCAAGATGCCCATTACCTGGGTGCGCTGGTCGTGGACCACCCTGTCTCCATCAGTCTTGTGCGGCGCGAGGGTCGCCGAGCGCAAGACTTCACCGGGTTGAGAGGGAGGAGCTGTCCGTCAGGCTGAGGCAGCGGCGCCGATGATCTTCTCGATCTCGGGCGCATCCAACACTTCGCGTTCCAACAAGGCTTCCGCCAACGCCTTGAGCGCGTTCATGTTGTTTCGGATGAGCGTCTTCGCGCGTTCGTAGTTTTCCGTGACCAGGCGTTTGACTTCGTGGTCGATTTCCACCGCGGTGTGCTCGCTGTAATCGCGGTGCTGAGCGATTTCACGACCAAGGAAGATTTCCTGCTCTTTCTTCCCGAACGTCAAGGGGCCCATCTTTTCGCTCATCCCCCACTCACAGACCATTTTGCGGGCCAACTCGGTCGCGCGCTCGATGTCGTTGCCCGCCCCGGTGGTCATGAAATTCAGCACCAACTCCTCCGCGGCGCGACCGCCCATCAGGATCGCGATGTTGTTGTATAAGTACTCCTTGGGATACGTGTACCGATCGTCCGTCGGCAACTGCATCGTGAGGCCCAGCGCCCGGCCGCGCGGAATGATCGTTACCTTGTGGAGGGGATCGGTTCCCGGTATCAGGCGGGCCACCAACGCGTGTCCGGCTTCGTGGTACGCGGTGGTGCGTTTTTCTTCATCGCTCAAGATCATGCTGCGACGTTCCACTCCCATCAACACCTTGTCTTTGGCGAACTCGAAGTCCTCCATCTCCACGGCCTTCTTGCCTTTACGAGCGGCCAGCAGCGCGGCTTCGTTCACCAGGTTCTCCAGATCCGCGCCCGCGAAGCCCGGTGTCCCGCGCGCAACCACTTCCAGGGACACGTCCTTGGACATCGCGACCTTTTTAGTGTGGACGCGAAGAATTTCGACCCGCCCCTTGAGGTCAGGGCGCGCCACCACCACCTGTCGATCGAACCGCCCCGGGCGCAGCAAGGCTGGATCGAGCACGTCGGGCCGGTTGGTCGCCGCCACCAGAATCACCCCTTCGTTGGTGTCGAATCCGTCCATTTCGACGAGCAACTGATTCAGCGTCTGTTCGCGCTCGTCGTGCCCGCCGCCCAGACCCGCGCCTCGCAGCCGGCCGACCGCGTCGATCTCGTCGATGAAGATGATGCACGGCGCGTGTTTTTTCCCCTGCTCGAACAGGTCGCGCACGCGCGACGCACCGACGCCCACGAACATTTCGACGAAATCCGATCCCGAGATCGAGAAGAACGGGACACCCGCCTCTCCGGCGATCGCTTTCGCCAACAGCGTTTTCCCCGTCCCCGGAGGCCCCACGATCAACACGCCTTTGGGAATGCGGCCCCCCAGTTTCTGGAATTTCGGAGGGTCCTTCAAAAACTCGATGATTTCCTGGACCTCGTCTTTGGCTTCGTCGGCCCCGGCCACGTCGGCGAACGTTACCTTTTTGCGGTCCTCGGACAACAGACGGGCGCGGCTCTTCCCGAACGACAGCGCCTTGTTGCCGCCCACCTGCATCTGGCGCATAAAGAAAATCCACAGCCCCAGGAACAAGATGAACGGTCCCCAGCTGACCAGAAATGTGATGTACCACGGATTTTCATCCGGCGGCTTGGCGACGATCCGAACGTTCTTCTCGCGAAGCTGGTTGATGAGATCCGGGTACGGCGCCGCGTACGTCTTGAACTTGCCGCCGTCCTTGAGCACTCCGGTCAAAAAATTCTCTTTGATCGTGACTTCGTTGATTTCGCCGCGCTCGAGCTTGGTCATAAAGTCGCTGAAAATCAGATCAGCCTCGTCCGTTCGCGGGGGAACCGTAAACAGATTAAACAACAGGATCATGAACAGACCGATCACGATCCAAAGCGCCAGATTTTTCATACGCGGATTCATGCAGACGTTGCCTCCTCGTCGCCCCTGCATCGCGGCACCTGCGCGCCCTCGACCGGCAGGGTCAGACGTGAAGCTGATCTTACCACAGCGTTTTCCGGCTTTACAACACGGCCGGGCGGGCCGCCGCTCGCTCGGTCAATCCTGGTCGTCAACCTGATCGAGCACGGCGATGTAGGGCAGGTTGCGGTACTGGTTCTTGTAGTCCAACCCGTACCCCACGACGTACTTGTTGGGGATCGTGAACCCCACGTACTCCAACGTGACGTTCACGGTCCGGCGTTCCGGCTTGTCCAGCAGTGCGCACACGCGCAAGGAATTCGGATGGCGCACCAGGAGCTTTTTCTTGAGGAAGCTCAACGTCAGCCCGGAATCCACGATGTCCTCGACCAGGATGACGTCGTGTCCCTTGATGTCGACCGTGAGATCCGAAATGACCTTCACGCGACCGCTGGAACGTGACGATTGGTAACTCGACACTACCAGGAAGTCCACCTCCGCCGGCACGTGGACGGCCCGAATCAGGTCGGAGAAGAACGCGAACGCGCCCTTGAGCACGCCGATCATGACCACGTCGCGCCCTTGGTAATCTTCGCTGATCCTTCGCCCCAAGTCCTTGACCCGCCGGGCGATCTCCTGTTGGTTGATCAACGGTTTGCCGAAGACGCGTGTCACGGTCTGGCTTCCTTTTGCCCCGGAACCCCTACGCTCGCGACTTCCACCTCGATCGCCGGTCCTCCCGGTTTCGGGTGATACCGACGGTCACGGCGAAATCCCACCACCCACACCACGGCATCCCCTGCCGTCAGGACCGGGATCGCGGCCCGGCGCCAACTCGGCACTCGTTCATCAACCAAGAGATCCTGCACGCGCCTGCGGCCCCTCATGCCCTCGGGAAACACGTAGTCGCCGGGACGCCGACTCCGCACACTTAGCATACCAGGAAGGCGGTCGCTGTCGAACGCCGCTTCCCAGCGTCCGAAGGGCCGGTTGCGCAGGAACGCTTCGGTGCGTCGAACGCGGACCACTACTCCCCACGCCGAGAGCCGGTACTCGCCTTCGCGTGCCAAGACCACCGGGAGTGCCGGAGCCCGCTCGATTTCGCGGGTCAGACGCACGCGGTTGGAGGCGAACTCGATCCGCAGACCCAGGCCCAGAGTGAGTCGTCCGGACGTCCGCTCGGCGCACCCGTGCGCCGCCGCGTCGATCCGCTCGGCGGAGAAATGGTCCATTGCGACGCCGAGCCCGGCCACGGCGAATCGAATCACCCGACGTCGAATCGCCATCGGGAGATCGCCCAGCGGCCGTTTGTCCAGATCCACCCACTCCGGACCCGATTCAACCCGGACCCGATCACACGCCGCGCGCGCCGCGGCGTCGAGCCACGCGGCGTCGTCCGCCAGCAGCGCCGCGCTTCGAGCCATCGCGTGCACGGCGCGGGGGTTGAGTGCCCGCAGGGCGGGCATCACCTCGCGGCGAACCCGCGCGCGGAGAAATTTGGGGTCGTCGTTGGAGGGATCCCGCACCGGGGTGACGCCACATTCAGCGACGTAGGCCTCGACCTCGGCCCGGGAGATCTCGAGCAGCGGCCGGATCACGCGTCCCCGGACCGCGGGGATTCCCGCCAGCGCGGTCGTCCCGGCACCACGCACCCAGCGCATCAGCACGGTTTCGGCCTGATCATCCGCGGTGTGCGCGGTGGCGATCCAGCGCGCACCTACCACATCGGCCACGCGGTCGAAAAACGCGTACCGCGCGAGCCGAGCAGCCGCCTGTAGGCCGCGTCCGCGTGCGTCGATATCGCCGGTCGCCGCCGTCTCCACGGTGCAGGGGACTCCCCATTGCTCGCCGATTGCGGCCACGACCCGAGCCTCCGCAGCCGATCGCTCGCCTCGTAGGCCGTGATCATAATGCGCCGCGTGCAGAACGAATCCTTGCTCGCTCGACAGCCGGTGAAGCACGTGGAGCAGCGTCAGCGAGTCCGGCCCCCCGGACACGCCGGCGACCACGGTCTCCCCGCGCGCCACCGGACCCAGACGAGTCAATGCGTCGCGCACGCGGTCCACGATCGCACCCTGCGTCCCGCGTCGGATGGCGGCGTGGGTGGTCACGGCCGCCCGCCCCGCGCGGCCAGGGCCGCTCGCGCCGCCGCGACGTCACGACCGATCTGGGCGATCAGCGCGTGCGAGTCGGCGAACCGCTCTTCGCCTCGGATCCATCGCAAAAACGCGATGCGCAGGCGATGGTCGTATCTGGCGGTCTCCGGCCCGAACAGGTGCACCTCGACTTGGAGCGGGTGGGGTCCAAACGTGGGCTGCGAACCGACGTAGACCACTCCCTCCAAATCCCGATCACCCGAAGACAGGTCGTCGATCAGCGCCGCGTAGATCCCGATTTTCGGCAACATCTGGATCCCGGGGCTGAGGTTGGCGGTGGGATAGCCCAGCGCGCGGCCGCGACCGTCGCCCGGCCTCACGACCCCCTCCGCCGCATACGGGCGGCCCAGCAATGTTTCGGCATCTTCCACCCGTCCCTCGCGAAGCAACCCGCGGATCGCGGACGAACTCACCATCGTGTCTCCCACCAAGACCGGCGCGCGGACCACGACCCGCATTCCCAGCGACGCGCCGAGGCGCTCCAGGTCCTCCGCGCGCCCTTCGCGCCCCTTTCCGAACTTGAAGTTCCGACCCACGAAGACTTCGCGCGCCCCAAGCCGCTCCCCAAGGTCCTCTCGGACGAACTGCTCGGCGCTCCGCCGCGCGAACTCCAGCGTGAACGGGAGGACGAGCACCACGTCGACGCCCAACGCCTCCAGCAGCGCCAGCTTCTGATCCGTCGTGGTCAGCAGGGAGTGCGAGGCCTCGGGGTGCAGGACGCTGACCGGATGGGGATCGAACGTCAACACCACGCTGGTTCCGTCGATATCCCTGGCGCGGCGCACGGCCTCGGTGATGATCGCCTGGTGCCCGCGGTGCACCCCGTCGAAGTTCCCGATCGCCACCACGGGGGTGCGGATCGGCTGATCCGGAAGTCGCCGAAGAACCGTGGTCATTGCTTGGGCGTGCGCCCGATCGCTGGGTTCACGCCTCTCACGGCAGGACGCCGCCGTGGTCTCGCATCCATCGCGCCGCCTCTTTCGCGTAATAGGTGACGATGAGATCGGCGCCGGCGCGCCGGATCGCGGTCAACGACTCAACCGCCACCCGCTGTTCCTCCAGCCAGCCCGCCCGCGCCGCGGCTTTGAGCATGGCGTACTCCCCGCTGACCTGGTAGGCCGCCACCGGACGACGGAAGGTATCCTTGACGCGGCGGATAACGTCCAGATACGGCATGGCGGGTTTGACCATGACTATGTCCGCGCCCTCCTCCAAGTCAAGCCCTGCCTCGCGCACGGCTTCGTCCCCGTTGGCGGGATCCATCTGATAGCCGCGGCGATCGCCGAACCGCGGGGTGGATTGCGCGGCGTCGCGAAACGGTCCGTAAAATCCGGACGCGAACTTGGCGGCGTACGACAGAATCACCACCTCGGAGTGGCCCGCCGCGTCCAGTCCCCGACGGATCGCTCCCACGCGGCCGTCCATCATATCGGACGGGGCCACCATGTCCGCCCCGGCCCGCGCGTGCGCGAGCGCCTCCGCCACCAGACGGTCCAGCGTGGCGTCGTTCACGACATGTCCGTCTTCCACGATCCCGCAGTGCCCGTGGTCGGTATACTCGCACAGGCACACGTCGGTGATCACTGCAAGCTCCGGCACCTGTTCCTTGAGTGCGCGCACCGCGCGAGGCACCACGCCGTCGTCGCTCGACGCCTCTGAACCCACCGCGTCCTTCGTGGTGGGGATCCCGAACAACAAGACGGCCGGAACTCCCAACGCCGCCACTTCGTGCGCGTCTTTGACCAGCAGGTCGACCGAACGTTGGAAGACCCCGGGCATGGAGGCGACCTCGCGCGACACCCCTGAACCGGGCACGACGAACAACGGATAGATCAAATTATCCGCGCGCAGGCTCGTCTCGCGCACCATCCGCCGCAGCACCTCGCGACGCCGCAGCCTCCGGGGACGATCAATGGGGAAACTCATGGCTCCCTCCGATTCGTGGTCACGTGGGTGATCATCGCCTGCACGAGCGCGTCCATGGTTTGGCGTTGGGGCTGGATCGCCACCGCCAGTCCACGTTGACGCGCCCGCTCGGCCGTGGGCGGCCCCAGACACGCGACCACCGCGCGGCTCATCAGCGCGGCGTCGTCCCCGAGCGCGTCCATGAACCCCGCGACCGTTGACGGACTCGTGAACGTCACGATGGCGCCGGGTTGCCGTCGCAGCGATTCTCGAACCCGATCCGGTAGTTGATCGACCAACCGGGTCTCGTAGACCGTGACAACATCCACTTTCGCTCCCCGCGAGGTGAGCGCGTCCACGATCACTTCACGGGCGACTTTGGCCCGCGGGAGCAAGATCGCCGCGCCGGCTAAGGCTTCGTCGGCCAACGACGAGACCACGCCTTCGCCCGTGGATTCGTCGGCGACGCGGTCGGGGACGATGCCGTAGCGCCCAATCGCAGCGGCCGTCTTCTCCCCAATCGCACACACCCGCATGCCGCCCAACGCCCTCGCATCCGCGCCCCGCGCCAACACGCGGTCGAAAAACGCCGCCACCGCGTTGGCGCTGGTCAGGATCAGCCAGCGATAGCGGCCTAGGCGTGCGATCGCGGCGTCGACCTCCTCCCATGACTCGGGCGGGGCGATGCGGATCGCGGGCGCCTCGATCACGTCCGCGCCGGCCTCCAGCAGCCGCGCGACGAGATCCGCGGCTTGTGCTTCGGCCCTCGTCACGATCACCGTGCGGCCGAACAGCGGGCGGCGCTCAAACCAGTTGAGGCGCTCGCGCAGCCGCACCACCTCGCCCACCACGATCAATCCCGGGGGCTGAAGATCCAGTCGCGCCGCGTCGCGTTCGATCGTGTCCAGTCGACCGATGACGGTCTGCTGCCGGGGATACGTGCCCCAGCGGATCACCGCCACGGGGGTATCCGGCGGCCGTCCCCGCTCCAGCAACCGGTCAGCGATCTCGGCCAGGTGGGTCATCCCCATGACGAATACCAAGGTTCCGCTGGTAAGCGCGAGGTCCTCCCAAGGGATGGCTGATTCACCCCTACCCGCGTCTTCATGGCCGGTGGTGATGACCACGGTGGTGGCCGCCCCCCGGTGCGTCAACGGAATCCCGGCGTAGGCGGGCACCGCCACCACCGACGACACGCCCGGCACCACCTCGAACGGCACCCCTGCCTCGGCCAGCGCCAGCGCCTCTTCCCCCCCGCGTCCGAACACGAACGGGTCACCCCCTTTGAGTCGCGCCACCACCCTACCCTGTCGAGCCCGGGCGATCAACAGGGCGTTGATCGCCTCTTGGGTAAACCGCTGGGCGCCTTTGCGCTTGCCCGCGTCCACGATCTCCGCCCCCGGCGCGGCTTCCGCCAGCACGGCGGGGTGAACCAAATAATCGTAGACCACGACGTGGGCACGCCGCAAACACTCACGCCCGCGCACGGTGAGGAGTCCCGGATCTCCGGGACCCGCGCCAATCAGGTACACCATTCCCGGGCTGGCGCCGGCGTCATCCGGATTCGGCATAGATCGCCCGCAGCACGGCGTCGCCCCCTCGTCCCAACAGTCGCTCGGCCAGCTCGCGTCCCAACGTCGGCCCCTGCCCGGCGGCTCCGGCGATCTCGTCCCGCAACACGCGCTCGCCCCGCACGCCCGCGATGAGCCCTTGCAGCGTCAACCGGTCGCCGGCGAGCGTGGCGTGGGCCGCGATCGGGACCTGGCACCCGCCTTCGAGGCGCGCCAAGAACGCCCGCTCCGCCTCCACGCATGCGCGGGTGTCGGGGTGGTCCAGCACCGCCACCAGCCTGTTGACTCGCCCGTCGCTGCGCCGACACTCGATACCCAACGCGCCTTGTCCGATCGCCGGCAGGCACACGGTCGGGGCGAGGATTTCCGTGATCCGCGTCTCCCAGCCCAGCCGTCGGAGTCCCGCGGTCGCCAGCACGATCGCGTCCATCGCCCCGTCCGCCCCGTCGGCCACCTTACGCAGCCGCGTATCGAGATTGCCCCGCAGGCTCGCAATGGTGAAATCGTGTCGATAGGCCAACAACTGCGCCTGGCGTCGTAAGCTGCTGGTGCCGATGGTGGCGCCCGCGGGCAGTTTCGCCAGGGGCAGACCGCTCCGGCTGATCAACGCATCGTAGGGATCTTCACGCGGCGGGATCGCGGCCAGATGGAGCGGGTCGGGCAAGACCGTGGGCACGTCCTTCATGCTGTGGACTGCCAGATCCACGATGCCGCTCAGCAGAGCTTCCTCGATCTCTTTGACGAACAGGCCCTTGCCGCCCACGGTGGACAACGGCGCGTCCAGAATCTTGTCGCCCGTGGTCTTGATGATCGCCAGCGCGACGTCGAGGCCGGGATGCGCGGCTTGGAGTCGGGTTTTCACCCATTCGGCCTGCCAGCGCGCCAGCACGCTGCCTCGCGTGCCGATGGTCAGACGGGTGGAGGACGCGGCCATCACGTGCCGCGCGGTTCAGAACGGTCGGCCTGCGGCTCTCCGCCGCGCACGGAGTCATCAGCCGACCGTGACGGCTTCTCATCCAGATGAAACAGTCGCCGCACAATGTCCACGTACAGCGCACCGTGGGTTTGGGTCGCCTCGTCCTTGAGCACCACCAACGGAGCGTGCAACAGCTTGTTGACGAGCGCTGAGGTCACGCCATCGAGCGCGGCCCGCAGGTCCTGTTCGGACCCGTTTTTGTAGCGGGCCATCGCGCGCTCGACCTCGGCCTGCCGAAGGCGCTCGACTTGTTGACGGAGATCAACGATCGTGGGGGTGACCTCGAGCGATCTGAGCCACTTCACCATGTGAGCGAGTTCTTCCTCAATGATCGCTTCCGCCTTCACCGCCTCCTTTTCCCGTTCGCGGCGGTTGGCCTCGACCACCGAGTTGAGGTCGTCGATGTTGTACAAAAAGACGTCTTCCACCTCGTTCACGGCCGGGTCGATGTTGCGCGGCACGGCGAGGTCGATCAGGAACAGGGGGCGGCCTTTGCGACGCCGGGCCACGTCGGCCATTTGCCTCGCGTCGAGGAGGTAGTGACTCGCGCCCGTGGAGCAGATCACGATGTCGGCTCGGACCAGTTCGTCCATGAAGCCTTCGCGGGCAACGGCCTGGGCCGAGTATTCACGCGCCAACGCGTCGGCCTTGGCCTGATTTCGGGCGGCAATCACGATTCGCTCCGCGCCGTGCGACACGAGACTCTTGGCCGCCAGTTCCGCCATTTCCCCGGACCCCATCACCAACACGCGGGTCTCATCGAGGCTCCGGAAGATCTTGCGCGCCAGTTCAACTGCCGCGGAACTGACCGAGACCGCGCTCTCCGCCACGCGGGTCTCGGTGCGGATCCGTTTGGCGACCGAGATCGCCTTGTTGAAGAGTTTGTTGAGCACCACGCCGGTGGCCTTGTGCGCCAGCGCGGCGTCGAACGCGTCCTTGACCTGGCCCAGGATCTGGGGCTCGCCCAGGACCATGGAGTCGAGGCTCGCCGCCACGCGGAACACGTGCCGGATGGCCTCGGCCGACGCGTAGTAATAGAGATGAGGGGCCGGCGCCTCGCGGCCATCCGCGTGGTAGGAGCCGAAGAAGCGGGTCGCGCCCTCGAACCCGGCGTCGGTGTCCCGCACCGCGGCGCACACTTCCACGCGGTTGCAGGTCGAGAGAACCACGCCTTCCGCCACGCCTTGGCAGGACCGCAGGCGGTCGAGCGCGCCCGCCCACTCGGACTCCGGGAGCGCGTACCGTTCGCGCACCTCAACCGGCGCGGTGCGGTGACTCAACCCGACGACGATGATGTTCACGAGCGGCCGCCTTCCGATTGCCTTCCATGCCACACGTCCGCGTCACCCTACTGCACCCGCGGATACGCTGCTGCAACGGGCGGTCTCGCCGCTCAGTCGGTCAACGTACTGCAGAGAGTACGCCTCCCTCCTTCGACGGCTCCGAGCGCGCGTTGCTTCGCCATGTGTAAGGTACCTCAACAACCCGTCGCCAGCGCCTTACGGCGCCGAGCACATTTCGCTGGCGTCTGCGCGGTTTCGTGACGAACCCTCATGAATCATCCGGGCTACCATCAGCCAGTCAGACGGTCACCCGTCCGTCGGAGGACTGATGCAGGCACCAGAGGACCCGCCCGGCCGCGCTACTCTCCGAACGCCGACTCGAGCAACGGCTCGACTTCGCCCTTGCGCTCCATCTCATCGAGCACGTCCGTGTCGCCGTAGAATTGGCCATTGATGAAGACTTTGGGCAAGGTCGGCCAGTTGGTCATGCGGGAAAGATATTCCCGCTTCGGCATGTTGTCGAGGACGTCGATGACTTCGAACGGCCGCTTGTACTTGGCGAAGAACTGGATCGTCTCCACCGTGAATCCGCAGCGCGGCATCATTTTCGTGCCCTTGCCGTAAATGAGAATCTTGTGCTGCGCAATCTCCTGCTTAACCTCGTCTTCGATCGGATTGCTCATCGTCACTCCTTCCGAAAAGTCAAAAGGACTCCGTGTCCCGGAGCCTCATGTACGCGCAACGCCCGCCTCATCCGGCGTCTGGGCCTTCAACTCCGCCGCGTGGATACGACCATCCGCCATGGGATCGCGCAACGCCTGATAAATCAGCCGGTTGCGATCCAACAGATTCTTCCCCTGAAACGCGTTCGACACAACCCGGATCGCAAAGTGATCGCGCGTACCGGTGCGGTCCACGATGGCCACCTCGGCATCGGGCATCACGGCCCGCAGATAGTCCACAATCGCCTCGTTCGTGATCACACCGCCTCCTCCCAGGACATCGCCGGTCGTGTATCTTAGCGTATCCACAGCAACGGCGGCAAGTCAAAGACCGGACGAGGGACTGTCTTCCCGCTACGCAACAAACGCCAGAGACCAAGGCCCAGCCCCCGAAACCGCTCGGATGAACGGCGGGTCAGACGTTGAAACGGAAGTAGATCACGTCGCCGTCTTTGACCACGTACTCCTTGCCTTCCAGGCGCAGCAGGCCTTTCTCTTTCACGGCGGCGGTGGATTTGAGGGTCAGGAGGTCATCGCAGGACATGACTTCGGCCCGGATGAAGCCTTTTTCGATGTCGGAGTGGATCTTGCCCGCGGCTGCGGGGGCTTTGGTGCCGGCGGTCACGGTCCAGGCGCGGCATTCGTCTTCGCCCGCGGTGAAGAAGGTGATCAGGCCCAGCAGCTTGTAGGCCGCGTGCGCCAAGCGGTCCAGGCCGGACTCTTTGAGGCCGAGGCCCGCGAGGAATTCGGGGCGATCGGCTTCTGGCAGTGCGGCGATCTCTTCTTCGACCTTGCCGCTGATGACCACCAGGGGTGCCCCCTCGGCCGCGGCCAAACGGCGTAACGGCGCGACCAGCGAGTTCTGGGGCTCGCCCGCGGTTTCCGCGGCCACGTCGGCCTCAGCCACGTTGGCCACGTAGAGCAATGGCTTGCCGGTGAGCAAGCGCAGGTCCTTGAGGATCGGCGCGTCTTCTTCGGTCGCTGGAAAGGTGCGGGCGGGTTTGCCGTCGCCCAGGTGTCTGACCACGCGCGCCATGAGCTCTGCTTCGTGGCGCGCGGCCTTGTCCGCGGTTTTAGTGCGTTTCTCCGCGGTTTGTTTGCGGCGCTCGGCCGTGTCCAAGTCGGCCAGGATCAACTCAGTGGTAATGATCTCCACGTCGCGGTCCGGATCCACCTTGCCCGCCACGTGCACCACGTCGGGATCCTCGAAACAGCGGACCACGTGCACGATGGCGTCCACCTCGCGGATGTGGCTGAGGAACTTGTTGCCCAGCCCCTCGCCTTGGCTCGCGCCTTTAACCAAGCCCGCGATGTCCACGAACTCCACCGTGGCCGGCGTGGTTTTCTTGGGGTGGTAGAGGGCGGACAGCGCGGTCAGCCGCGCATCCGGCACCTGCACGATGCCCACATTCGGCTCGATCGTGCAAAACGGATAATTGGCTACCGCGGCCTGGGCCGCGGTGAGCGCGTTAAAGAGGGTGGACTTCCCAACGTTGGGAAGTCCCACAATCCCGCAGTTCAAAGACATTTTGTTTTTTTCTTTTCAGGGGCACGCGGCTCAACTGGCCGCGGAGAAGGTGGCAGATGCAAGGCGGAGCGAGGTTTTGCGCCGGAGCATACTGTATCGTACGTGAGGACGCAAAACCGCAGCGACAACGCCGCAGATGCCGCCTTATCGGCGGCCAGCTACACGATCAACGGTACAACCAATAAGGCCACGATGTTAATAATCTTGATCATCGGATTGATCGCCGGCCCCGCCGTATCCTTATACGGGTCGCCGATGGTATCGCCGGTCACTGCGGCCTTGTGTGCATCGCTGCCTTTGCCTCCGTGGTGACCCTCTTCGATGTACTTCTTGGCGTTATCCCACGCCCCGCCGCCGCTGGTCATGGAGATCGCGACAAACAGCCCGGTCACGATGCTGCCCACCAACACGCCACCGAGCGCCTTGGGCCCCAAGGCCATGCCGACGATGAGAGGAGTCAGAACCGGGATCAGCCCCGGGACGATCATCTCGCGGATGGCCTGGCGCGTCACGATGTCCACGGCACGACCGTAGTCCGGCTTGGCCTTGCCTTCCATGATGCCCTTGATCTCCCGGAACTGGCGCCGCACCTCTTCTACCACCATCCCGGCCGCCTTGCCCACGGCTTCCATGGAGAAGGCCGCAAACAGATACGGCAGCAACCCGCCGATGAACAGCCCGACCAGCACGTCGGGATCGCTCAGCGTAAATTGAATCGCTGCGGCGCCCGAGTGGATGTTGATCTCTTCGGTGTAGGCGGCGAACAGCACCAACGCCGCGAGCCCCGCCGACCCGATGGCATACCCCTTGGTCACGGCCTTGGTGGTGTTGCCCACCGCATCGAGTGGATCGGTCACGTTGCGAACCGACTTGTCCAACCCCGCCATTTCCGCGATCCCGCCCCCGTTGTCCGTGATCGGGCCGTAGGCGTCCAACGCCACCACGATTCCCGCCATCGACAACATGGACACCGCCGCGATGGCCACGCCGTAAATGTCAGCCAGGCTGTAGGAAGCGAGCACCCCGCCGGCAATGACGAGCACCGGGAGCGCGGTGGATTTCATGCCCACGGCCAAGCCCGCGATGACGTTGGTCGCGTGGCCGGTGGTCGAGGCTTGCGCAATGTCGCGGACCGGCTTGTACGCGGTGGACGTATAGTACTCCGTGATCATCACCAGAAACGCGGTGACCACCAGCCCCACCAACGCCGAGAGGTAGATCGCCATCACGCCCGGCCCCTCGCTTCCCGACATCAGCCACGTGGTCACCGGGTAGAACGCCACCGCGGACAGAGCCGCGCTCCAGATCAAGCCTTTATACAGCGCGCCCATGATGTTGCCGTTCGATCCCAGTCGGACGAAAAACGTCCCGATGATCGACGCCACGATGGAGATGCCGCCCAAGACCAACGGGTAGACCAACGCGGACTCGGCCGACGCGCCCGAAAACATCAGGGCGCCCAGGAGCATCGCGGAGATGATGGTCACGGCGTAGGTCTCGAACAGGTCAGCCGCCATGCCGGCGCAGTCCCCCACGTTGTCGCCCACGTTGTCCGCGATCACGGCGGGGTTGCGGGGATCATCTTCCGGAATCCCAGCTTCCACCTTGCCCACCAGGTCCGCGCCCACGTCCGCGGCCTTGGTGAAGATGCCGCCGCCCAGCCGCGCGAAGATGCTGATCAAGCTGCCGCCGAAGCCCAAGCCCACCAGCGGCGTGATGTTGACCGCTGCGCCGGCCGGGGTGGTGGCTTTCAGGAACCAGTAATAACCCGCCACGCCCAATAGCCCCAGGCCCACCACCAGCAGGCCGGTCACCGCGCCACCCCGGAATGCCACATTGAACGCCGCCGCCAATCCGTTGCGCGCGGCTTCTGCGGTCCGCACGTTCGCGCGCACCGACACGTTCATGCCGATGTAGCCAGCCAACGCCGACAACACCGCGCCGATCGCAAAGCCCACCGCAGTTTTCCAGCCCAAGGCCACCAACAGCGCGACGAACAGGCCCCCCCCCACCAGGGCGATGGTGGTGTACTGGCGGTTCAGGTACGCCTTGGCGCCTTCTTGAATCGCGTGCGCGATTTCCTGCATCCGCTGGGAGCCGGCGGACAACCCGACGACCCATCGCGCGCTGATCGCTCCGTACGCGATCGCCGCGGCTGCGCACCCCAAGGCGAAGACCATCGCCACGACCGTGATCGACATCACTTCACTCCTTCGTCAGTTGATGAGGTCACAAAAAAAAGCGACCGCAGTCGCCTCTCCCCTACCCTACGCGCCTACGGCGCGTGAAATCGGTTCATCGCCGCGTCGACCCCTTCGGTCAACGCCACGGTGATCGCGTCACGCGCCCGCTCCACCGCGGGAACGATCACCGCGGTTTCCTCGGCCGAAAACGCCTCCAACACGTATTCGACCGGATCGCTCCCGATCGGGGGTCGGCCGATCCCGACCTTGAGCCGGAGGAACGCGTCAGTTCCCAGCGCCTCGATGATCGAGCGCACGCCGTTGTGTCCGCCGGGGCCCCCAGCGCGCTTGAACCGCAGCTGCCCCAACGGGAGATCCAAGTCGTCGTAGACGACCAACAAGGCACCCGGTTCGCCGCTCGTTTCCGCGAGCATTGCGCGAACCGCGCTCCCGCTGCGATTCATGTAGCCGAGCGGTTCGACCACCCAAAGGTCTTCGCCGGCCAGAACTCCACGGCCGGCGGCACGGTCACCCGCCTGCCGCAGATCAATATGATGGGCGGCGGCGAACGCCTCGACCACCCGGAACCCCACGTTGTGGCGGGTCGCGGCGTAACGCGCGCCGGGATTCCCCAGCCCCACCACGACCTTCACGGAGGGTTATTTGCCCTTGGCTTCTTTGGGCTTCTCTTCCTTGCCCTTGGCTTCAGCCTTCGCTTCCGGCTTTCCGGCGGCCGCCGCAGCCGGTTCACCCTCTTCCTTCTTCTTGGTCAACACTTCAGGCTCTTTGGTTTCCTTGGGCGCGCCCGCCAAGAGCTCGGCGAGCTTCTCCTCGGACATCGGCATGGTGACGGACACCACAACCAGGTCGCCGTCGCCTAGAACCCGAATTCCTTCGCCGAGCTGAAGGTCGCGCAAATGGATCGCCTCGCCCGTCTTCAACTGCCCCGCGTCCACCCGCACGGCGTCGGGAATGAGCGCGGGCAGGCACTCGATCTCCACCTCGCGCAACCCGTGTTGAAGCACGCCGCCTTCTTTCACGCCGAGCGGCGTGTCGCCGACTACCTCGACGTGCACCTTGAGGCGAATCGCGCGGTCGAGCGCCACCTCGAACAAGTCGATGTGCAGCGGCTTCCCGGTGATCGGATCATGCTGCACTTCGCGGAGGATCGCCAATCGCTCCTTGTCTTTTTTCCCGCCGACCCGCAAATCGATCAGCGTGTTTTCCCCCGCCGCCGAGTGGAGGAGTTTGCTGAGGTCGGCGGGGTTCAGGCTCAATAACGTGGATTGCCCGCCGCTATACAGCACGGCGGGAATCTTTCCGCCTCTCCGCAAGGTTCGGGCCGCTCCCTTGCCCGCCTGGGTTCGCTGTTCAACCGTCAATTCGATGCGCTGCATGCCTTACTCCTTCCTCATCTCTCACGGTCACACAAATAACGAGCTCACCGATTCTTCTTCATGGATGCGTTTGATCGCCTCGCCCAATAACGGCGCCACCGTCAGCGAGACCAGTTTGCGGCACTTCTCTTCCTTGCCGTTTAACGGCAGCGTGTTCGTCACCACCAGCGTATCCAGAGGAGCCTGGTTGATGCGGTCGAGCGCGGGGCCGGACAGCACCGGATGGGTACAGCCGCCGAGGATCGTGCGGGCGCCCTTGTCGCGCAGCGCGATCGCACCCTGGGCCAGCGTGCCCGCCGTGTCGATCATGTCGTCGAGCAACAAGACATTCCGGCCGGCGACTTCACCGATGATGTTCATCAGCTTGGTTTGGTTGGGCCCTTCGCGCCGCTTGTCGATGATCGCCAGGCTGGCTTTGAGCCGTTTAGCGAACGCGCGCGCGCGCTCCACCCCGCCGGCGTCCGGAGAGACGACGACCAGATCGCCCAGCCCCACTTGTTTGAAGTGCTCCAGCAACACCGGTGTGGCGTAGAGGTGATCGACCGGAATATTGAAGAACCCTTGGATCTGCCCCGCGTGGAGGTCGATGGTCAAGACGCGGTGCGCGCCAGCCGTGGCGATCAGGTCAGCGACCAGCTTGGCGGTGATGGGCACCCGCGGCTGATCCTTGCGATCCTGGCGCGCGTACCCGTAATAGGGCAGCACGGCCGTGATCCGGTAGGCCGACGCGCGCTTGAGGGCGTCGAGCATGATGAGCAACTCCATGATGTGCTTGTTGACGGGATCCGACGCGGATTGCAGGAGAAACACGTCCATGCCACGGACGTTTTCCTCGATGCGGACGTGAATCTCGCCGTCGCTGAAGGTCCCGACCGTGGCTTCACCCACGGCGATCCCGAGATAATCACAGATCTCGTGCGCCAACGCCGGATTGGAGTTGCCGGTAAACAGTTTGAGTTCTCTCATCGCGTCACAGCCATTGTGAGTCCCTCAACGATCCAACGACCAGAACGGAGGTCAAACTTGTCTCGCAGCCTCGGCGCAGCAAACCGCGCCTGCGTTGCGCTACGCAAGCGAGGTTGAGTGGTTGGGGCGCCAGGATTCGAACCTGGGAATGGGAGATCCAAAGTCTCCTGACTTACCACTTGTCGACGCCCCAGTATTCGACGCCCGCGTCACCACGGTGCCCGCCTGAGCACCCGTACCACCCACCGCCGCCACGGCGGCGACACCTCGTCGCACGCCTTGGCCGCTTCCGCGCGGGTCGCGAACGTCCCGAACACGGTCGGTCCACTCCCCGACATACGCGCCACCCCGGCCCCGGCCTTGAGGAGCTGCGTTTTGATCTCCTCGATCACCGGGTACCTCGCGGCGCTGACCCGCTCGAGGTCATTCGGTATCGACCACACAGCCGCTGGAGGGGCCGGAGAGAAACGGCCCATTCTATAAATGGGCTTCTCATTTGTCAATTGGACGGTCTTGTCGAGCGTCTCGAATGCCCATTTGGTGGAGACGGAAAACCCGGGATTGACGAGAACCGCCCAGCACGGTACCGGGCCCGACGCGGACGGTCCAAGAGCAGGCACCGGTGTGACGCGCTCGCCCCGACCAGTCACCCAGGCGGTGGGACCGAAGAAGAAAAACGGCACGTCGCTCCCCAGCGTCGAACCCAGTTGAGCCAACCGCTGCCGGGACCAGCGCAGTCCCCACAGCCGATTGAGACCGATCAGGACGGTCGCCGCATCACTGCTCCCGCCACCCAGACCAGCGCCCAAGGGAATGCGTTTCACCAACTGGATCGCCCCGCCTCGCGAGCAGTCAGCCGCTCGGGCCAACGCAAGGGCTGCTTCGTACGCGAGATTGCCCCGCTCACTGGGCAGATCCGCGCCTTCCACCCCCAGCGTGATGCCCTGTCGGCGCGGCCGAATCGTGACCTCGTCGTACAGGCCCACCATCTGAAACACGGATTCCAACTCGTGGTACCCGTCCGGCCTCCGGCCCAACACGCGCAGGCACAGGTTGATCTTGGCCGGCGCACGCAGCGCGATCATCGACCAACCAACGCCTTCGACACCGAAAGGACCGTTCGGATCACCAGGGGCAACACCGCCAGGCCGATGCCCGCGGCGATGAACGCCCGACGCAGCCGCGTTTGCCGCGCGGTCCACGCATTTAGCCGGTCGCGATCCGCCATCCGATCGGACGGCCGCGGCCCGACTACCCGATCGTACAGCCATCGCAAGGGGAAGAAAATCAGCGAAAAATAGGCGAGCCAAACAGCGATGGAGATAAGTAAATCGCCCAGCATGGACAAGGCCCCCAGAGTCGGACTACGATAGCGCAGCCGAGCCGCAGGACGCAATCACGAATCGCCGAGGGGGCCTCCCATGTCAGACCTTTATCACGCCAACCACCGCCAACTCCAAGAACAGTTCGATACGGTGCGGCTGGCCGACCGCCTCAAACGTGACATCGTTCAAGATCACATTACGGAGGAAGACAAGGCCTTTATCGAGAGCCAGGACATGTTTTTCCTGGCCACGGTGGACGAGCGCGGGCGGGCCAATTGTTCGTACAAGGGCGGGGAGCCGGGCTTTGTCCGCGTGGTGGACGAGCGCACCATCGCGTTCCCCAACTACGACGGGAACGGCATGTACCTTTCGATGGGCAACGTCGCGCAAACCGCCGAAGTCGGCTTGTTGTTCATCGACTTCGAACACCAGTCCCGGATGCGCCTGAACGGCAGGGCCGCCATCAGCCCCAACGACGAGTTGCTGGCGCGTTATCCCGAAGCCCAGTTCATCGTCCGCGTCACGGTCCGCGAACTCTTTCCCAATTGCCCGCGTTACATCCACCGAATGCAGCGCGTCGCCCGCTCGCGCTTCGTGCCGAAAGCCGGATGCACAACACCGGTGCCGAGTTGGAAGGCGGGGGATTGGGTCAGCGACGTCCTCCCGGAGAATGACCCGGCAAAGGATCGGTCCAAGGAAGTGCTGGATCGGTAGTTCTGCTACCCCCGTCTCGGTCTCGACAATGCCAGATCTTCGCCGGTAAGGGGCTCGTCATCGGCTCAGGTTGTGTAGCTACCTCTGTGATGAGGCCCAGAGGTTCATGCGGAACTCAAAATATCCGAACTGAGATTTCTCTCGCCGGAAATTTGATGCTTCGAGGTATTCGGCGATCTTTGAATGAGTGTACGTGTCTTTATGGTCTTCGATTTCAACAGGGCTGACTAGCCTCAGCTTCGCCATCGTCTTCAACAGATAATCTGTCCACGCCGCCGGCGTCGTCAAGATAAAGATACCTCCTGGTCTCAAGACGCGATAGACCTCCCCTAGCAGGGTTGGTAATCGTCTGGGCTCGACGTGTTCGAAAACCGCGAGCATAGTGACCACGTCGAAAAACTGATTCTTGAAGGGCAGCGCCTCGGAGCGATGAATATCAAAGCTGATGAGATACGTTTTGCTTTCAACACATTCCGCGGCCAACGCTTCGCTGACGACTTGATCCACGCCGTATTTCTCACGAAACTGTGTGTGGAACAAGAAGTAGGGATGGGCCCCACACCCGATATCGAGCAGCCGCCCGCCCCGGTGGAGCTGGGGGATCAGTTGATTGGCCATCCTGGCCCGCTGTCTGGCTAAGAAGCCTTCGAGAAATCCGAATCCTCTAGTGGCCATAGGTGCCTAAGCAGTTTGGGTCATTCGAACGAACCATTACCTCGTCAGGGACCTCATGCAAGCACTCACACCCTACCCCTTCATCAAGTTGTATTTGAGGATGCACCACAACGCGACGATCCCGTCCCGCCATCCGATCTTCTTGCCTTCACGATAGTCCCGGCCACTGTAAGAAATCCCGATCTCGTAAATCCTCCATTTCTTCTTCACGATCTTCGCAGTAAACTCCGGCTCGAACCCAAACCTGTTCTGCTCCAGCTTCATCTCCCTGATCACTTCGACCCGAAACATCTTGTAACACGTCTCCATGTCCGACAGATTGAGATTGGTAAACATGTTCGATAACAGCGTCAAGAATTTGTTCCCGATCGAGTGCCAAAATAACAGCACGCGACGCTCGTCGGAACTCAGGAACCGAGACCCGTACACCACATCAGCCCGGCCGTCCAGGATTGGCTTGAGAAGGCGATGGTATTCCCGCGGGTTATACTCAAGATCGGCATCCTGGATCACCACGACGTCGCCTGTCACCTGTTCAAACCCGGTGCGTAGGGCCGCGCCCTTCCCTTTGTTCTTTTCATGGTAGAAGACCTTCACGCCCCCATCCGATACCGCCCGCAAACGCTCGCGAGTTCCGTCGGTTGACCAATCGTCGACGACGATGATCTCCTTGTCGATCGCTACGTCCCGCACACTCTTGATAATTTGGGCAATCGTCGTGACCTCGTTAAAAACTGGTATGATGACTGATAGTTTCATCGAACAAACCCCTCCCCGAGGACGGTCATTGCGGCGAGTTCGTAGCGCCCTCTCGTTGCCATTTCCTGCCGAACGAGACGCCAGCGAGGTAGACGTAGCTCGGCATTGCCATCATGAGCGTTCGGTTGATCGACATCTGATTTTCGAGGAACTCGTAGTTGTCGGTAAACAGAAAGGCCGCCAGAATGGCGCCAAAGAACAACCAGACCGGAAGGGCGAGAAATCCGACCTCCGTCTTCCACCAGAGTGGCGCCAACAGCCACACTGTGAGCAGGAAAAACGAGCCGAATAGATTAAAGCTGCCTTGGAGAAAGACGACCGCGAACAATCGGGGCAGTCCTTCGACGTGAAACGCAAGGCCCGCATTCGCCTCCGTCGGGGCGTAGGAAAGTCCGAGGTATGCCTTGAGGACGATCCAGGGAACAACCGGGCCGATCGCGATGGCGAGGTAGCTCACGGCGGATAGCCACGCCACGCGCCCGGACCAAGCCGCTATCAAAACGGTGATCGTGAGCGCCGGGAGGATCAAGACAATGCCTTCATTCTTGGTAAAAAGGACGGCGGCAAGGAACAGCGCGGACACATGTCCGGAGAACGCGTCACGGGCGGTGATGTACTCAAAACAATAGATCAGACAGGCGGTAAGAAAGAACGTCACCAACAAGTCAGCGTAGCCTGCGAAGGCATGATAAGTCATTAACGGAATGCTGACTGCGAAATACGCAAGGACCAGACCGCACCACCACCCTATTCTCTTGGACAGCCGCACCCAGATCATCCCGAACAGAAGGACGTAGGTCACGATTGAGTGAAAGGCAACGGCTGGGTCGCTCCACTTCCCCAGGAGCGTCGCCAACCACGCCCGGAAGAGTGATGGCCCCAACGGATAGTGCGCCATCTCCCCTCCCAGGAACGCATTGCTGTATGGATCCAAATCGAGTCGTCCGGTGGCGTGAAGGATCTTCGCTCGATAGTTCCAGTTGGCGACCGTGTCCCAAAAGTAGGCCGGAAACGAGAAGCCCTGGATAGACGCGAACACAAACTTTTCGATCACGAGAACGGCAACGATTCCAACGAGAAAAACTTGACCAGGCGAGCCGAGCGCGAGCATGTGAGGCGTGGAATTGCGCGGACGGCTCCAGCCGGAACGGTAGGCGTGAGCGATCCAAAGCGCAAATCCAAGACTGCCTCCGGCCAGGACAAGCCAGGCGGGAATGAGGCCGAGGTGGCCACCAGCGAGCAAAACAAGAAAGAGAGCCAGCGGGATCAATCCCAACGCAAGCGCCAATCCCAAGAGAAGGCGCTCGCCACTTCGGGCCTCCGTGGGACCCATCAGACGTAAGAGCCCATATCCCAAGAAGGTGAGTTCACCGAAGACCAGTGTGGCTCGAACGATGTCACTCATCGTACGTTTTTGAAGATGAACGCGTCTTCGCCGAAGCGGCCGAACGGTATGACCTGATCCGAGACCGGCGTCTCCTTCTCGCTCAACTGTCCATCGCGATACTGCATGTCGGGGTCCTGGAAGACGACCAAGTAGTCAGTATGGGCTTCCCGATCGAACACAGGCCGTGGGAACAGAAAATACCGAGCCCTCACAAGAAAGGGCCGACTGCTGAAAAACCCGACTGAGCTCTCGGGAGGTACGATACTCTTTGTGGCGTCCATGAATTCGTAGAAATCGTCGAGTTCAAAATAGTGGTGCGGCCGCGGCGCAGTGCCCAGCGAGTAGTGGAATTCCGCTCGGAGCGTCTGCACGTGGTTGTATGTTTCGCGGAGGTCGTACAGCAGCCAGAGAATCAGAAACGTCAGAAAGCTAATGTAGAGCCAAGACGGTATCGGAGCGAACGGTCCGTAAGAAAGGGTTTCCCCACCAGGCCGCGAACCAGCACGACCAACCCGGTGCACGAGGAATATCACCACCACTATGACGAGAAAGAAGCACAGGAGCAGGAGCGCGAAAGGCATACCAAGCAGGTCCGCTCCCCCGACAACGTTGACTTTTGCTGGAGTGAGTAACTCTGGTATCCAAAACTGGGACCACGACGCGAGAAAACGACTCCACGAAGTGCTCCGAAGAAGCACCAGCCGCTTGATCTCGATCAACCCATGAGCACCGTCCCAGCCAAGAGCTATTTCCGAAACCCGATCCTTCCAAGAGGGATAACCGTCCAAACGGATCAAATATGTATGAAACGACCCGTCACGGTAGATTGATTGTTTAACAAAGTTAGACCTTTCAGGCCGCCCATTACCGCTTGGCTTCCAGACTAACCTAAGCCGGTGGATACGCGGGTCTGTCCTCATGGTAATTTCCAAGAGGTCATGTTCACGTGGATCGAGCTGGCCCTGAACGGGGAAGACTAGGTAACTTTGAAACGAGGGATGAGCACCGGTTTGGACAACGACGGAATCAGAAGTCCTTCGGACCTGCTGAATTCCAACGAACGCGGCGCGATCTAGCCACGCAGGATCATCGAGCCTCAGCGGTGTTGCTGCCGTCGACCGAGGAA
This sequence comes from Nitrospirota bacterium, assembly GCA_040757335.1. Taxonomy (NCBI): domain Bacteria; kingdom Pseudomonadati; phylum Nitrospirota; species Nitrospirota bacterium. The sequence goes on from JBFLXB010000011.1 coordinate 83,898, forward strand.
TTGAGAGCAAGCAGACCGAATAGCACAATAGTATCGCCTTAAACGGGGCTGAGACGCCCGTTCGCGTCACGGCCGCCCCCTTACCCGCTTGGGACGACGCCCAACCATGCGACACCCTGCGTTCGCGTGCGGTCCCTCTCCCCGCATTGTTCAGACGGCCTGCGAAAAGGGTCCTTCAAGGTGAGGAACTGTTCTTCGGTTAGGGCGACTTGGTAGTAGCAAAGCACAACACCTGCGGTGATGGGATTGTGAATACGGATTCCGTGACCTCTCCTCGCTTCAGTTGGAGCTGCGCCTCCTCAACTTCCCTCATCCCGTGGGCGCCAGTATAGGAGTTCTCGCGCATCGCATCAACGGGCTCTTGCCCCGCCCGCTGAACCCAGCGCGGATAGCGGCAAGCGCCAGCCTAATTGACGCACGAGAGCCTATCGGATGCCGTACTTGCTCAACCGGTACCGGAACGACCGGAAATCCAATCCCAGAAGGCTGGCGGCGTCTTTCTTCACGCCGTGTGTGCGCTGGAGCGCCTTGAGCAGAAAATCTCGTTCAATGGTGGCGATCATGCCTTCGAGATCCACGCCGTCGGGAGGCAGCGACATCGGGATGGGGTCTTCGGTGGATCGCGGCAAGCACTCTCGGACCTGCTCCGGACCGATCGCTCCCGTGCCGGCGAGCGCGACGAGGCGCTCCATGACGTTCTCGAGCTCCCGCACGTTGCCCTTCCACTCCTGTTTGCTGAGCAGGTCGATGGCTTCGGGTTCGATCCGGGCGATGGTTTTGCCCATCTCCTGGGTGAACTTTTGGAGAAAGGCTTCGACCAATAAGGGGATGTCTTCGGGTCGCTCGCGCAGCGGGGGCAGGTGGATCGGGATGACGTCCAACCGGTAGTAGAGGTCTTCTCGAAACCGACCGTCCGCGATGGCCTTTTCAAGATCCCGGTTCGTGGCCGCCACGATGCGGACGTCGATCTTCATGTCGCGGGTGCCGCCAACCCGGCGAAACTCTTTTTCCTGCAACACCCGCAAGAGTTTGACCTGAATCCCGAGCGGCGTCTCGCCGATTTCGTCCAAAAAGATCGTCCCGTCGTTGGCGATTTCGAACAGGCCCTCCTTGTTGCTGATCGCACCGGTGAACGACCCTTTCATGTGCCCGAACAGCTCGCTCTCCAGCAACGGTTCGGGCAACGCACTGCAGTTGACCGTCACGAACGGCCGCTCCCGCCGCCGGCTGTTGTAGTGGATGGCCCGCGCGACCAGTTCCTTGCCGGTCCCGCTTTCGCCGAAGATGAGGACGTTGCTGTTCGCGTCGGCGACTTTCCGAATCAGGTCGAGGACCTTGTTGAGCTTCTCGCTGCGCCCCACGATCTGCTCGAACGACGCGCGATCCTGGACCACCTGCTTGAGCCGGGTGTTCTCGTCCTGGAGCTGCTTGCGCTCCAGGGCGTTCTTGACGAGCAACTTGACTTCGTCGATCTTGAACGGCTTGGTCAGATAGTCGTACGCGCCCTCGCGCATGGCCTCGACCGCGGTCTCGGTGGAGGCGAACGCCGTCATCATCAACACGATGGTGGACGGCGAGACCGCTTTTACGGCCTTGAGCAAGTCCAGGCCCGACAAACCCGGCATCTTGATGTCGGAGACGACCAGATCGTAGATCTCCTTGTCGATCAACGACAGGGCCTCGGGTCCGTGCGCCGCCACCGTGACGTCGTACCCTTCCTTTTTGAGCACGATCGAGAGAAACTCCCGCATGCTTTTTTCGTCGTCGACAATCAGGACCCGCTGCACCGTTTCCCGCTCCCTTCCGTGTGGTTCACGCCATGCGACTAAAGACTCACGCGGCACGTGCCGGGCGCGGCGTGCCTTCGCACGCCGGTTCCGCGTCCGCCTTGGAAACCCCGGACTCCGTTCCCGCCGGAAGCGTCACGATCACCTGGGTTCCCTTGGCCCACTCGCTGTGGACGTCCACGTGGCCGCGGTGTTCTTCGACGATCCGATGCACGATGGCGAGCCCGAGTCCCGATCCCCCCGGTTTAGTCGTAAAAAACGGGACGAACATACGCGGGATGTCGTCGGGGCGTATGCCGCAACCCGTGTCGCTGATTGCCACGGCCACCGCCGACCCGGTGGCGGCGGCCACAGGCCGCAGGCACACCTCCAGGCGTCCGCCCCCGGGCATCGCCTGCAGGGCGTTCAGCGCCAGGTTCCACACCACCTGGCGAAGCTGGTTCGCGTCGACCTCGACCCTCAACTGGGGGTCGGAATACCGCTCCACGATCTCGATGTCGGTACGACAATCAGGGTGTGTGCGGAGCAGCGCCAGCGTGTCTTTCACCAGCGGCACCAGGTCGCACGATCGTTTGTGGGGCGACGAGGGCCGCGCGTACAGCAGAAACTGCCCGATGAGTCCGTTGAGGCGCTCGGTCTCCCGCATCGCGATGCCCATCAGGGTCTGATACTCGCCGTGCAGGGAGAGCTCCTGTTGCAAGACTTCCATGGCGCCGCTGATCGCGGCGAGGGGATTGCGGATTTCGTGCGCGAGTCCTGCGGCCAGCTCTCCCACGCTGGCGAGGCGCTCGCGTTGGTGGACCCGGTCTTCAAGCGCCTTGATTTCCGTGAGGTCCTGAAAGATCCCCACCATTCCCACCGGTGCGCCGTTGGAGTCTTTCAACCACGACAGCGTCATACCCAACAACACGCGCCGCCCGTCGCGCCGAAGCGTCTCGCGCTCGAAGCGATACGGGACTCCGCGCTGTGCCAAGCGGCCGTAAAAGACCGGCCCCTCGTCCCACCCGAACAGGTCCCAACACGGCCGCCCGAGCACGTCGATGGGCGTGAGGGCCAAGATTCCGTAACCCGCGGGATTGAACGACGTCACCCGGCCATCGAGGTCCGCCGTGAACAAACCGCTGCTCATGCTCTGCACGATGTTTTCGTGAAACGCGGACAGCGCCCGGAACCCGCTCTCCCGTTCCTCCAGGCGCAGGGTCGCATCGGCGGCCGCCGCCACGAGGTGATTGCTCAGCAGGAACACGGCCACAAACGCCAGGATCCGCAGCGTCATCGAAGCCAACTCGCCACGATGCGTCCACCACGTCGCCCCGTCCTGGTCGACCAACGAGGGCCACGCCACCGTGGCGTAAATCGTCG
>JBFLXB010000012.1 GCA_040757335.1 Nitrospirota bacterium
GCACCCGCGTCCCGGCCGCCCGTCTCTGAGAGACTCGGTCGAGCGAACCAAAGGGCGAATCTACCGTGCACGCGCGGGTATGTCAACGATCGAGCACGGTGCCGTTGCGATCAGCGGGATGACTCACTTAATCCGCTCGATTGAGACCTCGGCAACGGGGTTGCGCCAGTCGTGCGTGGCGGGCACCAGATCCGCGATGCCGTGTATACCAGCGTGGATATGCACGAAGCCCTCGGCACCAACGGTATCGCGAACGCCGGGGTTACCGCACGGCGGGCCCGGGATGAAGGCGCACGACTCGTTGTTGGCTTCGCTGCCCGCGTCATACGCGTCCGCGTCGACTTCTAGCCCGCGCTCTTCAGGAATCCTGATGTCGTGGACGGAGTAGAATCCGTCATTGGTGGATGCCAGCATGCCCGCGGCGGTCAGAAGCCGGAACCGTCCGGAGACCTCGATTTCCACGGTGGTGGATTCGCCCGGCGGAATGAGGCCTCCGACCTGCGTCTGATACACGCCCTGTTCGGTCGCGAGCGCGTCCACCAGCGGCTGGGTCATCCCGTCTTCGGCCAATCGAGCGAGCTCCGGGCGCACGGGTTCGCCGGGGGTGAAGAGGGAGAACTGCTTGTTGTGCACGATGACGACGGGCGGGGTCAGGACCTGACCACGCGTGAGATTGGTGATCGTCACGGCGTAGCGCCGAGCCTCGTGGTCGTCGTCTGCGAAGACCGGAACCGCGGTGAGGCTGCCGGTCATCGCGATCACGCCGGCCGCCAGGGGAGAGAGCCATGTGGTTTTCATCGTCGTCCTCCTGTCCAAGGGTTGTGAGGGCAGACCACCTGCCCGATGGTCGTCCACAGTACGCCCTGGACGTGTAGCGGAGATGACTGCTGTATGACAATTCGATGAACGTCACCAATACCAACGGGCGAGACGTGCTGGCGGCACCCCGACATAGAACAGCACGATCAACGCCACCTTTTTCAGCGTGGTACGAATCGCGCCGCCACGGTCGTATCGCCTGGAGGAGGTCACGACCCGCTCGGGGAACTGCGCGATGGGACCGAGACGTTTCAGTTTCGGAATGAAGAGGTATTCCTCCATCAACGGGACATCGGGAAATCCCCCGGCCTCGAAGTACATCTTTCGGCTGACGATGAGCGCTTGATCGCCGTGCGGGAGGCCGGTCATCCGACTCCGAATGTTCGCGAGTGCTGAGAGAGCCCGGTAGTCCAGTCGCCTGGAATCGAACGCCAGGGAGAACGAGGCAGCGGCAGGCGGAGCCGGACTCTGAAGAAATGTCCGGTGAACGCGCGTGACCCAGTGCGGGGGGAGGACGGTGTCTGCGTGCAAGAACACCAGGATCTCGCCCGCGGCGTGCAGGGCTCCCCAGTGCATCTGCCTGCTCCGGCCGGCCGTTGGAGCTGAGAGGCTTCGCGCTCCGAATCGAGCGGCGACATCGAGTGAGCGATCGGAGCTTTGTCCATCAACGACGATGATCTCGACCGGACACGGCGACGGCGAGGCCCTCACCGAGCGAAGGCACGATGCCAGCACGGTTTCTTCGTTACGGACCGGGAGGATCACCGAGATCCGAGGACAAGGGACCGACACCGCAATCGCCTCAGGGCCTACCGTGTTGGTGTACATGCGGGGTCAGGCCCGGCCACAATCCCGGCGCGCGTTCGTGACAACCGTCGGGTCAGCAACGGCCACAAGAGGAGGATAAAGACCGGCGTGTATTCGATCAGTCTCAACCACGGAACGTCCGCGTGGGCATAGTAAAAGCCGTAACTCAACACCGAAAGGCCCATCCACGCGAGGAGTCCCGGATTCGGATGCACGCACAGAAACGGGAGAAGCCACAACAGGTACCAGGGATCTGCGGTCGGTGTGAGCAACAGCGTGAAGGCAAGAATCCACACCACCGACTCGCAGAGATCGCGCATCGTGCCGTCGCGATGCCGGACGCGCCAGAGGATAGCCAAGATGACGGCGATGCCTGCGAGGAGCTTTGCCGCGAGGATGTGGTGCGAGGTCATCAGCGAAAGGCCGCGCTGGAGCAGGTCGAACAGCCCGGGGTTGAACATCCAGTACGTGCCGTACGTGACCAGACCTCGAGCCGCCTGGCCGAGGGGCGCCGAGAGGAACGGCACCGCGGCGAGCACGACGATGACCGGGATGAGGAGCGCACGGGCGCGGAACCAGCGGAGGAACAATGGCACGAGGAGGACCGGATACAGCTTGGCCGCGACCGCCGCACCCAACGCGCTCGCGCCCAGCCATGGCCGGCGACCGGCCCACAGGACCGCCAGGAGCGTCAGGAGTACGGGGAACACGTCCATATGTCCCGACCCCGCGACTTCTTTGATGGTCAACGGCGCCCAAGCGTACACGATCACCCTGGCCGGGGCGATACGGGCGGCTCGCAGCAGCGCAATGGTCGCAACGATGACGAGGATGTCCACGGCGGTCCACGCGAGCTTCATCGCAAGCAGCGTCTCGCCGAACAGGCCCACCACGAGCGCGAACGCGAGTTGGGTCAAGGGGGGATAGATGGTGGGAACGTACGAAAAATTAATGTAGGGGAAGATCAGGGGATCGCGGTAGGCGGCCAGCGCGTCGTCGGCCGGAGCATATTGATACGGGTTGACGCCGTGCCACGTCATCCGCCCGTCCCAGACGTATCGATACAAGTCATCGTCCTGGATCGGCGCCTGGAACACCACGACCACGCGAAAGAGCAGCGCGAAGACGACCACCAGGCGTAAGGTCTGAGGACCGACCGCTTGACTCTGCACGACGCGCCACACGGCCCCGAGCCAAACCAACGAGGCCGCACCGTACACCCCGAGCAACGCGCCGACCGCTCGCGGGTAGTCCGGGATCATCACGGGAAGGGCGAAAAGGCCGAGAAGGATGCCCCCGGCTCCGGCCAAGAACCGATCCGGCGCCCGCGGATTGTTAGAGGAAGAAGTCAAAGCTGTAGGCGAGACTGACGCCGATGTCCGGCCGCGCCGGGGTATTGCGTCCGGCGACCACCGTCATGTACTGCAAGGTGACCGTCACTCCGGCGAACGGCTGGATGGCCAGCGCACCGCCGACCGACACGATGTCTTCTTCCGTCTGTTTGAGTGAGACGCCCGGGGTGTCCGCGGAGCCGACGCCGGACAGCGCGTTCACCAGGCGCGAGAGCACGCGGCCGTGGAGCTGGGAGGTGATGGCGTAACCGGTATCCAAGAGGATCTCATACTCGTCGGAGGGGGCTCCGGCGCGGAATCGGTAGGCCGCGTCGAGGGCGACGAAGGCGCGATCCCACAACTTTCCGGCCATGGTTCGGAGTTCGACGTCGGCTTGACCGTCGCCGGGTGCGTAGATGACATCGGCGTCGTACGAGCCGGGCAACTTCATCCCGACCTGGGCGGCGACGTCGACCGTCCCGCGGTAGACAAGGTGCTTGACGCCGAACCGGGTATCGCCAAGCCCGGATTGTTCCGCCTCGTTCCCTGGGAACTGTTGCTGGGAGTCGTAAGCGCTCACCTGAAGGCTCGCTTCCCAGTCTTCGACAAGCCCGTACGACAGGCCGAGCACGGTGTCGCGCTGGCGGATGGGACCGGGGAGCGGTCGTTTTTCGTGATCGATGTTGAACAGCTCGTCGAACTCGGCTTGGATCATGCTTAGGGATGCGATCGTTTCGCCCTCGGCCACGGTCCAAGGGCCGGCCCATGCGGGGAACGTCATGGCGATGATGATCACTCCCAGCGCTGCGCCCAACGCAGGGTGCCTCACCGCTGCAACCTCCAGCGCGAATAGAGGTAGTAGTACAGGCACTTGATGGTCATCTCGTCTCCTGGGACACCGTAGCGGATGAGGTGCTCGTTGGCGATGGCTTCTTCCAAATGGTCTCGAATCTCGATCAGTCGCTGGCGCTTGAGGCGTGCGTCCCCCGTGTGGCACGCGACACACGGCTTGCCTGGAAGCGGACCGGTCATGGCGTGCGGCTTGCCATGAAACAGCGCGTCACCAATGGCGATTTTTTGGTTGATCGGGATGTCCTTGAAGTTTTGCGGGATCGGAGGCGGCACAAAGGTCCCGGACGCGAGGACACCCTCCCCGCGTGCAAGGAGCACGAGCGTGAGGAGAAACACGGTCGCTCCGAACAACCGCCGGCCAAGACCGCGAAACCCGCTGGCGTTAGCCGATACCGGATTAGGCCGCACGGTCGAAGGCAACGGGTCGCGGCAAGGCAACGGTGACGGCACCCCCATCCCGAACCGGATGAAACGCGTCCTCGGTGTCGAGAAAGGCCTCGACCACGACCGGATCAAAGTGTTTGCCGCGCCCATCAAGGATGATCCGTCGGGCTGTTTCGTGGGGCATGGCGTTTTTGTAGACTCGCCGGGACGTCAACGCGTCGTACACGTCGGCCAGGGCGACGATGCGCGCGGGGAGCGGGATGGCTGTTGCAGCCAGTCCGCGGGGATACCCGGTGCCGTCCCACTTTTCGTGATGGCTCGCCGCGATCTGCCTCGCGATCTCCAGGAAGTCCACGCCTTCCAGGATCTTCTCGCCGATCGCGGAGTGGGTCTTCATGATCTCGAATTCCTCGTCGGTCAGTTTGCCGGGCTTGAGCAGCACGCGATCGACGATGGCGACCTTGCCCACGTCGTGCAACGGCGCGGCTTCGAAAATCGCTTGGATCCACGCCTCGGTGATGGTCTCCCGGTGCCGGCGGGCGCGGCGCAACTGCTCGGCCAGGATCCGGGTGTACGCGGCCATGCGCTGGAGGTGCTCACCGGTCTCGGGGTCGCGCTGCTCGGCCAGCTCAGCCAGCTTGCCGATCGTCACCAGTTGGGTGGTGCGAACCTTGTCGCGCGAGTGATGCAGCGAGCCGGTGAGGATGTTGAAGGTCCTGGCCATCTCGTTCATTTCGCGAATGTTGCCGATCGGCTGCACCTGAATCGAGAGATCATCGGTCTGAATCACCCGCTCCATGGTTTCGGTGAGCGAGCGCACGGGTCTGGCGACCGAACGCGCAAAAACCGCCCCCAGCAGTCCGGCAATCAGCAATGCCGCGGCGGACAGTCCGAGCAGCCGATTGCGGTACAAGCGCGAGGCGGCCTGAAACGTCTCTGCGTGATAATCGAGATCCAGCAGCCCGACCACGGTGCCGGCATCATCGCGAATGGGCGCATAGGCCGAGATCCATTCGCCGTGCTCGTCGGTGTAGAGGCGCGTGTATGCGGATCGCCCCTGCTCGAATACCGGGAGCATCTCGGTCCGCAGGTGGTAGCGGTTGCCGATGTAGGGCATCTCGTCGGTCATCACCACGAACTCGGTCATGTTCCCGAGGCGGCGCAGCGTGTAGATCGACGAGTCCAGGCCATTGGCCGATTGCACGCGCCGAAGGTGCGAGCGCAGGTCGAGAAACTCTGGTATGGACGCGTCCTCTGGCGCCACGATTTCCTCGTGCTTGGCGCCGTCGATGCTCAACGCTGCGGTCTGCACGATGCTCAGGAGTCTCTGGCCTAGGTCGTCTTCCAGCGATCGGTTATGGTCCACGTAGATACGCCAGGTCGTGAGCGTGAGCGTGACGACGACGACCGTGGTGATGAGGCCGATCAGGCGGACCGTCAGGGAGGTCCCGCCCCAAGCGCGGTTCAATGAGGAGTCTCGCGAAGGTCCCGCCCAACCCATGACGATAGGGTCAAGTATGCCCTGAACGTCCAAGGTGGCAAGACGCGGTGGCTACCGGGAAACCTCACGCGCGGGGTGGGTGGCGACGGATCATCCGCCGCGCGTCCACCGAAACCACCGGGCGAGCACGGCCTTCTTGCCCGCGGTGAGCGTGGTCCTGCGCCAGGCGTTCGCGAGCTTTTTGATGACCTCAGCCTGGGTCGGATAGGGGTGGATGGCAGCGCCGACTGTGGCCAAGCCCAATCCAGCCCGCATGGCAACCGTGACTTCGCTGATCAGCTCGCCTGCGTGTGGGGCCACGATCGTCGCGCCGAGGATCTTGTCTGTGCCCTTTTGCAGGTGAACGCGCGCAAAGCCGTCGTCTTCGCCGTCCAAGATGGCCCGATCCACCTCGTCCAGCTTGACCGTAAACGTGGCGACCGCGAGGCCCTTCTCTCTGGCGTCCCGTTCGTACAGTCCCACGTGCGCGACCTCAGGGTCGGTATACGTGGTCCACGGGATCACCAAGGCGTCGGTCCTGGCCCAGCCCAGGCCGAACGGGTGAGGAAAGAGTGCGTTCTGGATCAAGACCTGCGCAGTGGCGTCGGCGGCGTGTGTGAACTTGTGGGGAAAGCACACATCGCCCGCCGCAAAGATGCGCGGGTTGCTGGATTGCAATCGGTGGTTGACCTTGACCCCGGTCCCGGCATCGTACTCGACCCCGGCCTGCTCCAGGTGTAAGCCCTCCACGTTGGGCGCGCGCCCCACGCCGATGAGGATCTCGTCCACCTCGATGAATCGGGCTTCGTTGTTCGCCCGGTAGTGGAGGACCTTCTCGGCGCCGCGTCGCTCGACCCGAGTCGGTGCGGTCTGGAATAGGAAGGAGACGCCGTCGCGCTGCATGCGATCTTGCACGATCCGCGCGGCGTCGCCGTCTTCGTGATGCAGAATTCGCTCCGTTCGCTCGAACAGCCAGACCCGAGTGCCGAACCGAGCGAACGCTTGGGCCATTTCGCACCCGATCGGACCCGCGCCGATCACAGCGAGCCGCGCCGGCCGTTCGGTCAGTTCGAAGATTGTCTCGTTGGTCCGGTACCCGGCTTTGGCCAGACCGAGGATGGGCGGCGCTGCCGCCCGCGCACCGGTACAGATCGCAGCCTTGGCGAACCGCAGCGTCTTCCCAGCCACCTCAACCGAGTCAGGGCTCGCAAAACGGCCTTCGCCCAAGAATACATCCACGCCCAGACTCGCGAAGCGCTGCGCCGAGTCCACGCGACTCATCCGAGCCCGCAGCTCGCGCATCCGGGCCATGACAGCCCCGAAGTCGTACCGGATGTGCTCGGTCCCCGCAAACCCAAACTCGGCGCCGCGGCGGAGCATGGCCCACGCCCGTGCCGCCGAGATCATGCCCTTGGAGGGCACGCACCCCACGTTGAGGCAATCACCCCCCATGAGGTGCTTCTCGACCAAAGCGACCTTCGCGCCCAACGCCGAGGCAATCGCAGCGGTGACGAGGCCTGCCGGGCCGGCACCGATGACCACGAGGTTGTACCGACCTGCCGGCTCGGGGTTGACCCACCCTGGCGGATGGACGTTGGCGACCAGCCGTTGGTTGTGCACGTCGTCGGGCAGAACCAGGGCGCCATGTGGTGCCCAGCGATGTAGAACAGGGGCTCCTCCTGTCATCGTCAGATGTCCTCCGATGGCGTCGACATGGCTGACCGCGCGCGCAGCCGGTGGTACAGCACCGGTACCAGCGCGAGCAGCCCCAGCAGGACGAACGCTCCCACCACACGGGGCGAGGCGATGTCCTGGAGCGAGTTGATTGCGCCCAATTGGCGGCCGGCGTTCGCGTACACCACGCTCCCAGGAAGGATCCCGATCGCGGTGGCAGCCACATAGGTGGATAGTCGGATCCGCGTCAACCCGGACGCGAGGTTTACCAGAAAGAACGGAAACAGGGGGATCAGGCGCAGGGTGAGCAGGTAGCTGAAGGCGTTGCGGGCAAAACCTGTTTGGATCGACTCAAGCTTCGCACCGAATCGCCGCTCCACATGGTCTCGAAAGAGATAGCGCGCAGCCAGGAAGGCGAGCGCGGCGCCGGATGTGGCTCCCGCGTTGACGTAGAGCGTTCCGGGAACGGTGCCGAACAAGAACCCGCCGGTGAGCGTCAGGATGGCCGCGCCCGGAAGCGACAGCGCGGTCTGGGCGCAGTAGATTGCCATGAAGACGAGCGCGCTCATCACGTAGTGCGTTTCCGAATAGTTCCGCAACGCATCCCGGTTGGCCTTGAGTGCGGCGAGCGTGAGGTACCGTCCTAGGTCGAGGGCGAAGAATGCGAAGACTCCCGCCACCAGGACCGCGGCGACAAGCAGCTTGCGGGTCAACAGTGTCTCACGGGTGGTGGTGTCGGCCGCGCGGCGCTGGGTTGGGATCGCGAACCTCCCTCGTTCGTCCGGTCTGCAACTCAACGGCAACGTGCTATGTATACCGCGTACGCATGACGGGGCGATGTCAGGATGATGACGTTACCGTGACGCCTTCAGTCGCACTGGCCCGGCCCCGACGCCGCGGGAAGACGCGCGTGCACCCTTCCCAGGCGAGGAGCGCGTAGAACGGCGCATACTCCAACGCCAGGAGTTGGGGGCGTATGGTCCACGCCCCGCCGGCTCGCGCGTCCACCCACACCCAGTACGAGAGCGCGACTAGTCCGGTAAACGCGATCCACGCGGGGCTGCGATACACGCAGAGAAACGGTACGATCCAGCACACGTACCAGGGGTGGAGCGTGGGGCTGAACGTGAGCGCGAAGCCGATCACCAGGTACGCGTACCGCACCGGGTCTTGCTGGCGCCTCGCGTGGTAGAGCGACCACGCGAGCAGCGCGGCGAGCAACACCGCGCGAGTCCATACGCCGTGGCCGAGCAGCAGGTTCAAGGCGGTAAAGCTCGCTGAATTGAACTCCCACCTTGCCGCGTACACACCGAGACTGGCAAACCACGCGCGCGGAGCGTCCACAAACCAGGCGTACCCCAGCACGATGACCGCGACGAACAGCGGGATCCATCGTCGCAGGGACGACCTGACGATCGCGTACGGCAGCAGGATGGCCGCAAAGTACTTCGCGAGCGCCGCGAGTGCCAGAGAGGCCATGCCCCAGCCTGGGCGGCCGCTTCCGAGGCTGTACAGGCCGAGGACGAGCCAGAACACCGCGATGGAATCAACGTGGCCGGAGTGGGCGTACTCGATCAGGACCAGCGGGTTCCAGGCATAGATCAGGCACCACGCGGGGTGGTGGCTGCGCTGCCGGAGCAAGGCTGCGATCACCCCGATCGTGGCGATATCGAAGAGCACGAAGGCCGCCTTCTGGCCGGACACGTCGGGGGACAGCGCGGCCGCGGCCCGAAACACCCATTGCGCGCCCGGCGGATAGATCGTCTCCAGGTCAGGGTGGTTGATGTTGGCGTCGGCCGGGGTGCGGAGGAAGGCGAGATCGGGGTGGTTGGGCGGATACCGGTACGGGTTGGTGCCGGCAAGCTGGACTCGGCCGTCCCACTGATAGCGGTAGATGTCATCCGACAGCGTGGGCTCGCCCGCGAGCAGGATCGCCCGGCACAGCACCCCGATCAGGACGATGAGCGGCAGCCGGAGGCGCGGCGTGTCTCCGGAGCGGGATATCCAGGCGATCGCGACGAGGTAGAGCGCGAACATGGTGCCGTACAGCCAGAGAAAGTGTGCGACCTTGGCCCGCAGGTCTCCGGCCTGGACCAGGACGATGCACACGAGCGCGATGCCGACGCCGAGCGCTGCGAGGCCGCCGTCGGCGCTGGGGGCGTTCGGCCTAGCGTTGGGCGTGAAGAACCGCAAGCGCCGCGACATACGAGAAGCCCGCCGTGAACAGGAGCATAAGCGGCAGCGCCCCCCAGTTCTTCAGGGTGACGAGGGCGCCCAACGACGCGGCCAGGTAGCACGCGAGACACGCTTCGGCGATCGGGATGCCGGGCCCGAGTGAGCGATAACTCTTGTCCGTCCACGCATCCCGTGTTGATTCGATCCCGTACTTGGCGGTTCGAACGAACGCACTCTTACGAGCGAGCAGCGCGTCAAGGACCGCCCTGGCACAGGTGACGGACATTCCGATGCCGAAGGCAATGATCAACGGAATGTGCGCGAGGCGCGCGGTCCAGCGGCGCCCCTGCTCGGTCTGCGTGACGGTGTAGAAGAACCCGATGGAGATGACCGAGAAGAGGACGAGCGAGCCCTCCCACCAGGCCAGGCCATCGAGTCCGATGCGATAGCGCAGAACCAGGGAGGGGGGTGTGAGCACGGCGAGGGCGGCCATGAGGAGATAGTTGACGTTCGCCGTGAGATGACACGTGGCCTCGACCTTGACTCGGAGCGGGAGTGCTGAGACCCAGATCTGAGGTAAGAGCTTCCGGCAGACCTGGATGGAGCCCTTGGTCCAGCGGTGCTGCTGTTGTCTGAGCGCATGCAGATCCACGGGCAGCTCGCTCGGGCAGACCAGGTTCGGAACGAACACGAAGCGCCAGCCCTGCATCTGCGCCCGGTAGGAGAGATCCAGGTCTTCGGTCAGCGTATCGCCTTGCCAGCCGCCGGCCTCTTCGATGGCCTGGCGACGCCACACGCCGGCGGTGCCGTTGAAGTTGAAAAAGCGGCCGGAGAAATACCGCGCAGAGTGCTCGACTACGAAGTGCCCGTCCAGCAGCAGAGCCTGGAGCCGCGTGAGCAGGGAGTAGTCTTCATTCACGTAGCCCCAGCGGGCCTGAACCATCCCCACGCTGGGATCCCGGAAGTGAGGCATGGTTCGCTCCAAGAAATCCGGCGGGGGAATGAAATCCGCATCGAAGATGGCAAAGAAGTCGTCCGGCGAGCGCTCCATCCCTTCTTTAAGAGCGCCCGCCTTGAACTCATGACGGTCGTTCCGGTGGTGGTACGTCACGCTGAAACCGGCGGCAGCCAGAACCGTGGCTGCGGAGCGCGCGATGTCTTGGGTGTGGTCCGTGGAGTCGTCGAGGATCTGGATGCGGAGTCGCGAGCGCGGGTAACGCAGGTGGGAGACCGCCTTGACGAGGCGCTCCGTCACGTACACTTCGTTGTAGAGGGGCAACTGGACAGTGACCGGCGGGACTTCCTCCGGGTCGAGACGTGGGACGACCGGGGAGGCTGATCGTCGCGAGTACCGAAAGTACCAGTACAACATCGCCACCCGATGCAGGCCGTAGAGCGCAAGCCCGATCAAGATGGCGAAGTACAACCCGACGATGAACAGCGGGGTCATCTCGCGGAAACCATCTCGATGCGCTACCCGCGCTGATCAGAACGCGTAGACCAGAGCCACCTGCACCATGTTGCCGGCGCCGATGTCCTTGCCGTACAGCACCCCGGTGTACGTGAGCTCACCCGACCAGTTGCGGTTGTGCGCGTACCCCGCGGTCACTTCGAGCTTGCCGATGTCGAATTCGGGGCTCAAGGTGGGGTTTGCTCCCGAGGCTGCCCCGCTGATTTGGTCGGCGTTCTGAACGCTCTTGATGCCGTCGAGCTTGGTGCGGGCGTAGACGCGGGGGGTCAGGCTCAAGCCGTACTCCACGAGGTATCGGTACTCGTCGGAAGGTTCCTCCGCCCGGTAGCGATAGCCCAACTCGATTCCCCCGTAGCCGTAGGGGTACAAGCTTTTCCCAACCAAGAACCGCAGCTCGGTATCGACCTGTCCGTTTCCGGTCGCGGGAAGCGTCTTCTCATCGTACAAGTACGGGAACTTGCCCAACAGGAAGATGGACAAGACCGCAGGCTCTGCCAGCAGTCGGTAGCGCACCCCGAGGTCCAGGTCGCCAAAGGCAGTGTTGCGGAGCGTCTGCGTTCCGAACGCGGTCTCTGCCTGGTCCTGCAGGAATTTCACCGGGAGCGATCCAACCACGGTCAGACGATCGGTGAGTCCTCGCTCCCCGTAGTAGGTGATGTTCCACTCGGTGAATTGACCATTGTTGGGGAAGGCCACTCGATTCCCGGAGTCATCGAACTGTTCGGTAATGACCGCGTAGTTGACCGCCAGGCGGTTGTAGACACTGCCCTTGGCTTGGGTCCACGCGCCGGCCGTGGCAACCGACGGCAGCCCCACCGATCCCAGCAGCGCTAAGGGTACGAGAAGGATTCCGGTCACACGGGTCTTGGCCATGTTGTCTCCTGCAGGTTGGAGTCACGGGCTGTTCAGCTTCCAGTCATACGAATGATCGGAGATGCGCGTGGCGCCATCGAGTTGCCGTCGAAGGCCCTCGTCGGCGTAGCGCCGGAGGTGAGTCAGGAGGCCTGCGTCATCGCCTCCAAAGTCGCTCTGGAACCAGATATAGATGCTGGAAACCATGACCTTGCCGTCTTTAACGGTTACTCCGCGGGGGTGGTTGACGTAGGCTCGCGCCGCCTGATCGAGGAGCGCATCGGTGTTGTCCGCCGTAAACGCCTTGGGTTGGAGGTTGGGACACCCCAGGCTCGCGCAGTTGACCGCGTAGTGCGCGCGCGGGTCCTTCCAGATCGGGCGAAGGATACGGTGCTCGATGTCGTCCAGCGCGAGTTCCTGGCCCTCGACCGTCACCAGCTTTTTCCCCCATGGTCCCCGGCTGAGTAAGCCCGGGGAGATGTTGACTTCCATGATGCTCGCCACCGGGTAGTGATCGAGCATCACGTCGACGGTCAGGGCGTTGTAGAGGTTGATCCAGTAGGCCTTTTGCTCCGCTCGGTTCAACCCTCGCACCTTGATTGCTTGGAGTTGGGCCAGGTAGGTCTTGAGGGCCTTGCGATCGGCGGCGGTGACGTCGGCATACCGCACGCGGTTGATCCCACTGGGATGGTCGGCCACGACGTACGACCCCAGGAAGCGATCCCACGCCGCGTGATCGACCCGCGTTGTGCTCTCCGGTTGGGAGGTGTCCCACAGCGGCCATCGCTCGGCCTGTGGCGCGCTGTGAGACGTTCCCCCCCAGAGGAGGACCTGGAGGAGAACCGTCAGAACGAGTCTGGGATGTCTCATCGTATCCTCCGACACTACGGACAACTATACCCGAGCAGTGACTTCGACTACCGAATCGTCGCCGTGCCTGTCGGATTGCCCGACGCCTGATTCGTGAGGGCGTACGTCACGTGATCGAGCGCGCTTGCCGGGACTGTTCCAACGAGCGGCTTGAGCGTAAACGGAGCCGCGCTGTCATCCGGCGATGGCTCGATGCTGATCACAGCCGTGGTCCCGCGCAGATCGGTTGGAAACGTCAGTCCGGACGGCGCGTTCTGCAGGAAGTCCTCTCCCGGGAACGGGGGGCCGGCGGTCGCGCCGCTGAACAGCGCGCTGTCATCCGCGGCGGATGCGGATGTGAACGTACCGGTCGAGACCGGTGTGCCGTTGATCACGACCCAGCCTTCATATTTCCACCCGGCAGGCAGCGTGGGCAGCGTCATCGGCGCAGGAGTTCCCGTGGACAGATCAAGGAACCAGATTCCGCTGCGTTCGTTGGTATTGTTTGGGTCGCTAAACGGCATGGTGTCCCCGTCGGTCGGCGTCGCCAGGATGAAGGACCCCACCGCAGTGGTGAAGTCGCTCCCGAGCGCTTGTGCGCCGCCGACCGCGAGGCTCGCTGAATTCCCAACCACGGGTCCCGCGAACATCTTGGTGGTTGCGGGTGTGGTATCGGTGTCCCCCGGAGGCTCGATGGTAATCACGATATCGGTCGCACTGCTCAGATTGAGACCGGTGGCGAACTCCCCGGAGGGAATGGCGCTCCCCGAGGTGGTGACCAGAGTCCCGTTGGCGCCGACGTTGAACTTGCCGGTAGACACCGCGCCCGCACTGGTCACGGCCCAGCCTTCGTAGTGATAGCCGTTTTCCAACGGGCTTAAGCCGGTGAACGCGAGCGCCAACGTGCCCGGGTTTGGTGTGTCATCATCACTGCAGCCGGCCACCAATGCCGACGCGACGAGTAGCGCGGCGAGAAATGATCTCAACATCGCAGTCTCCTGTGTGAGTGTGAATTTCAATATCCTCTGCCGGGTCATGGTTCGGCGAGCGGTCCGGGGGGAAGGGTCTCAAAGGTGCACGGCAACGTGCCGACCGCGCAGTCCCTCGAGGTCGTGAGAATGGCCGGCCCCGCCTCACCGTCGCCGTCAAACGGCGTGATGGGTCCGGTCCCGCCCGTAAACTGCAAAAAGATTTGGTCGTCGGCCGCGGGATCAGCGGGCCAGATCACGAGGTGATCGAGGTCGGCCCGTGAGAGCCGGCGGTCCTTGCCGGGTTCCTCGGCGGTCATGGGGCTGGAGAACGCGAACGCCTCGAACGCGAGCACCTTCACTTTGACTTCGCCCCGCCCTTTCTCGTTGGTCTTGAGATCCGCGATGTACTGGACCGGGCCGAATGGCCCTTCCGGCAGCCAGGTAAAGAAGACCACGTACTCCTCGTTGGGGAACACGCCGAAGACCTTGATATGGATTTCGTCGATCCCCTTCTCCTCCTCGAGTGGGACCACCCGGACCTCGCCGCCGGCATCCGGGAGTGCGGCCGGGAGAAAGGGGACGGGATTGTCCGGAACCACCAGATCAAACGTTATTGACCGGTCCTCCCGGTCGTCTTGGTCCTTGTCATCGGCCGCGACCTGCGGCGGGGTGGAGAGGAGGAGGCCGAGCAACGCGGAAAACGCAACCGCGGTGAAGCGCAACGATCGTTTCAGCAACATACGTGTCTCCTGTGGTGGGTGTGGATGTTGATTCATGGTGTCACTTCATCATGCCCGTGTCGTCGTGCATCGTGTCTTTGTCCATCATCATGCCGTCCTTTTTCATCATGCCCGTGTCGAACGTGGCGTGGCCGATTTCCACGTTGAACTTCTTGCACCAGATCACCACGCTGTTGTAGTCAGCCGTGTTCACGTTCGCCGGGATCGCGTACTGCACCGTGCCGGAGAACTGCGTGAGCTTCCCGAGCTCCACGCCCTTTGTGTAATCGCCATCTTTGGCCAGATAGACGCGGCCGTCCGGCACCTTGTCGACTTTCAGATTCTCCAGGCGCAGCACGGTGTGGCCGTCCGCGTCCGTGGTGAGCGCCACGGACCCGCTGGCGTGGTGATCCTTAGCGCCCATCAGCATGCCGCTCATGCCGGCGCCCATCATCTCGTTATCCTTCATCATGCCTTTGTCCTGCATCATGCCCTTGCCCTTTTCCATCATGTCGGCGCGGGCCGGGTGAGAGGCGAGACCAAACGCCAACACGAGGGCGGCAACAGTGACTTGCGTCGGGTTCATCGGAGTCCTCCTTGGGGTTGAGGGATCATTGGTGACCCTCCGGTGGCGCGAGGGTTTCTGCGAGCAGTGTTTGGATCATGCCTTCGGTTTCGTCGTACCCACCTTCACCCACGCGCACGTAGCGGATGGTGCCGCGCTTGTCGATCAGGTACATGGCGGGCCAGTAGTGATTGCCGTAGCTGTTCCAGATCGTGTAGGCGTTGTCGGTGATGACGGGGTATCGGATGTCGTGATCACCGACGTAGCGGGTCACTGCGGCAGTGTCTTTCTCGTACGCGAACTCCGGGGTGTGCACACCCACCACGACCAGCCCTTGGTCCGCGTACCGCTCATGCCACGCCTTGACCTGGGGCTCCACGTTGCGGCAGTTGAAGCACCCGAACGTCCAGAACTCCACGAGCACCACGGACCCGCGCAGGGATTGGACGGACAAAGGCTCGGAGTTGATCCACGCCGTGCCCGCGAGGTCCGGGGCTTGGCGTCCGGTGAAGGCCTGGGCGGTGGAGAGCGCAACCGCGCCGATGGCGAGCAAGGCGGTCAGCAGCCCCAGCCATGCCACTAAGGCGCCCCGCTCACATCGAAGGACTCCGGCGGTGCGCGCCGGCGTCATCCCAGAATCCCTTGTCATGCCGCAAGCTCCAGGTCTTTGAGCCCGGCGTAGTAGTGGATCTTGCCCTTCAACTCGCCCACGCTTCCGCGGCAGCGCTCCAAGACCTCCGGCCGCACCAGGAGGATCGGCCCGGAGCGGGTTTGGGCCACGATGCATGGCAGGGTGTCACCGACCAATGCCTTGAGTTGCGGCGTCAGCTCGTCGCGGTGCACGTAGTCGATCGGTACACCCAACTCCTCCTTGCATTCTTTCCACTCGGAGCGCTCGCCGGCCAACCCGTGGGTAATGCTGCATAGAGCACAGCCGTTGATCATCAAGAGCTTCTTGGCGCTGTCCACGAACGCGCCCCATTTTCCGGAGTCGGCGTTGTAGATGAACAGCAGGCGCTCGATCTTGGTCCCCGTCATGTGCATCGTTCCCATCAGCTCTCTCCTCGCGTTGTGGCCTGGTTCGGGCCGGGTCTCACGTTCAACGGGCTTAACTCTACGCGCCGACTTTGACGGGAACATGATCGGGATGTGACAATTCGATGAAATCGGAAGGGGCCTTGCGGAGCGAAATCCCCCCGGTTCCCCCCTTTTTTAAAGGGGGGCGCAGCCAGGGCCTGGACTGTTACCGGCCGAGCGGGAGGATGATGCGGAAGGTGGTGAGACCCTTGTCGCTGGCGACAGACACCGCGCCGCCGTGAGCCTCCAGGATCTGTTTGACGAGAGACAGACCGATGCCTGCGCCGCCGTGCTCGCGGGAGCGGGACTTCTCCCCGCGATAGAAGCGCTCGAAGATGAACGGCAGGTCGTGCGGCGGGATGCCCTCCCCGGTGTTGGACACTTCGATGACCGCGGCGGGCCCCTCCTGGCGGACGCGCACGGTCACCTCGCCCCCAAGGGGCGTGTAGTGCAGCGCGTTCTCGAAAAGGTTATTGAGCACGCACACGAACTGGTCGTGATCCACTCGGACGATGGTGCCGTTTCCTGGATCGGTTGCCGACAGCCGGACGCCCTTTTGCGCGAAACGGGCTCGGAAGGGGTCGAGCGTCTGCGAGGTGAGCGCGCCCAAGTTCAGAGCGTCCAGGCGCAGGCGCTGGATCCCGGCGTCGGCGATGGCCAACTGGTGAAGGCCTTCGACCAGGCGGACCAGGCGTAGCACTTCCTCGTGCAGCGAGGCGATCTGCTGCGGGGTGGCGGGTAAGACGCCGTCTCGCAGGGCTTCGAGGTAGCCGCGCATGTTGGTGAGCGGCGTTCGGAGCTCGTGCGCGACGTCTGCCACCAGGTCTTTGCGCAGCTTTTCCACGCGCTGCAGGCTGCAGACCATCTGGTTGAAGGCATTTGCCAACTCGCCCACTTCGTCCCCGGGCACGGCCTGGACGCGCTGGGAGTAGTCCCCTCCGGCGATGCGTCCCGCGATCGCGCCCATCCCGCGGATGGGGCGCAGGATCCGGCGCGTGAGGACCCAGCTTGCGGCGAGCGCCAAGGCCACGGCTCCGATGCTCGTCCAAATCAGCGTGGATGTCGTGGCGTGCAGGAACATCTGGTGCGGCGTGACCGGGTCGATGTGGTACTCCTTCATCAACTGCATGAAGTAGTCGCCCGCGATGCGCTCGATCGCCACCCAGATGATCGCGATCACGGACGAGATGACCAGCAGGTGAATGCCCATCAGCTTCCACAGCAAGCGCACGCGGCGCAGGCGGGGTGTGGGCGCGGCGGTCATGCCCGGTCCTCG
Organism: Nitrospirota bacterium; assembly: GCA_040757335.1. Classification (NCBI taxonomy): domain Bacteria; kingdom Pseudomonadati; phylum Nitrospirota; species Nitrospirota bacterium. The sequence continues at coordinate 17,303 of JBFLXB010000012.1, forward strand.
TCGCGAAACTTGTACCCGAGCCCGCGCACGGTCAACACGTACGTGGGTTGCGCGGGCTCGGGTTCGATCTTGTCGCGCAAGCGGCCGATGTGCACGTCCACGGTGCGGTCGAGCACGTGGACCGTGTCTTGCGTGTAGAGCGCATCCAAGAGTTGCGCGCGCGAGAACACGTGGCCCGGCGAGCGCATCAGCTTGACCAGCAGGCGCAACTCGATGGCGGTGAGCGAGACGGGTTTGCCTTTCAGGGTGACTTTGGCTTTGGCTTCGTCCACCACCAGGTCGCCGGAGGCGAGGATCTTGGTCCCCCCGCTCTCGGGCTTGTGGGCGGTGCGCCGCAAGATCGCCTTCACGCGCGCCACCACCTCGCGGGGGGAAAACGGTTTGGTCACGTAGTCGTCGGCGCCGATGGAGAGGCCGACCAGTTTGTCCACTTCCTCCACTCGGGCCGTGAGCATCAGGATCGGCACCTCGGAGCTCTGGCGGATTCGACGACAGACCTCCAGCCCGTCCAGTTTGGGGATCATGAGGTCGAGGACGATGAGCGCAGGAGGGTGGCGTTGTGCAATCTCCACCGCTTGCGCCCCGTCGGCCGCCGACCGCGTCTGGAATCCTTCGCGTTCGAGGTAGACCTTGAGCAGGTTGGAGGTTTTGGGATCGTCCTCCACGATCAGGACCAACGGGTTCGTGCTCACAGCACCATCCTAGACCGGCTGGGTCACGGTGAGATCACGTGCGTGTGACGTTTCTGCGACGGCGGCCGCTTCGTCGGCCGTCAAAGCAGCGGGGCGGAGTGCCACCCCGAAGAGGCGCTCCCAGCTCGCAACCAGTGTTTGGCAGACCTCGACCGGCGTGACGCTTTCACGATGCGCGCCCAGTCCGGTGATGGACTCCAACGCGTCCGGCTCGGCCGGGAAGAACTGCGAGACCTCCCGCGGATCGTACCGCAACAGGATCGATCCGTGCTGAAGGAAGGCGGTGGGCCACCGGCGCTGAGCGCTGCCCACGACCTTTTTCCCGTCGAGGGTCAGTTCGTTTCGGGAGGTTGCGGCGAAACAGAGCGGAGACCCCGAGGCCTGGCGCACGCGTTCGGCATCGCGGTCGCGCCGCGCGACGCGAAAGCCGAGCCGGACCAGCGCGGCTTCCAGGGCAACCCCGATGGTCTCGTACGTGCCGCGAATGGTGGGAGGGAAACACGGGTGCGGAACAGGAGCGACCACGCTGTACGTCACTTCGTGCCGGTGGTAGACGGCGCGGCCGCCGGTGGTCCGCCTGACCACGGGAACGCCGGCGTCGCGGCAAAGGTCGAGGTCGACGACCTGATCCGGCCGTTGGAAATACCCCAGTGAAATGGCGGGTCGGTCCCACCCATAGAGGCGGAGCGTGGGGCCGCTCGCGCCCCGACGGCAGGAGTCGACCAATGCCTCGTCCACGGCCATGTTGTAGGAGGCGGGAGACGGAGGATCGAGGATCAATCGCCAAGGGTCCACGCGCCCAGTCTGGAGGATGCCGCGATGAAGGTCAAGGGGCGCGCGTTGAAGGCGACGGGAGAGCGATGATAGAATGTCGCGTCCGCCGTACCGACGCGGTTCCGGTCCGCCTCTACCACACGATGCCGAAAGCCCGCACCATGCCCCTGGCCCTGACCGTCGCGACCTCGGATTCCGGCGGCGGCGCGGGAATCCAAGGCGACATCAAGGCGATGGAGGCCAACGGCGTGTTCGCGCTGTCGGTGGTGGTCGCGGTGACGGCGCAGAACACCAAGGCGATCTCCCGGATCCATCCCTTGCCGCGCGCGGTGATCGAAGCGCAGCTCGACGCGGTTTTCGACGACTTTGCGATCGATGCGGTGAAGACGGGGATGTTGTTCTCGGCCGATATCGTGCGCCTCACCGCCGAACGCCTGCGCAAGTGGTCGGCGCCTCATCTGGTCGTCGATCCGGTCATGGTCTCGAAAACCGGCACGACGCTGCTCCAACCGGACGCCGTCGACGTCATGAGACGGCATCTGTTCCCGCTGGCGGAGGTGGTGACGCCCAACGTGCCCGAGGCGGAAGCGCTCCTCGGGACGCGGATCAGCTCCGTGGAGGAGGCGCGCGCGGCCGCGGCGGCGATCCATCGTCTGGGCTGCCGCGCGGTCTTGCTCAAAGGCGGCCATCTATCGTCGTCGCCGGCCACTGACGTGCTCTACGATGGCGCGACGTGGACCGTGTTCCCCGGCGAATGGATCGACGTGCCGCACACCCACGGAACCGGCTGCGCGTATGGCGCGGCGATCGCCGCGCACCTTGCTCAGGGCGCGGACCTGACGGAGGCGGTGCGCGCGGCGAAACAATACGTGACGGCGGCGATCCGACACGGACTGGCCATCGGACACGGCCGGGGACCGGTTCACCACTTGTACCGATTGGCGGACGACGAAGGGAGTCAATAGACCATGTTTACGGGCATTATCGAAGAACTGGGCGTGGTCCAGGCGCTCGACCGGGGCCTGCAGTCCGCGGTCCTGACCATCCTTGCAAGGCGGATCATCAGCGGGATGAGGGTGGGGGACAGCGTCACGGTCAACGGCGTGTGCCTGACCGTGGTGCGATTCAGCGAGCAGGGGTTTGGAGTCGACGTGTCGCCCGAAACGCTGCGCGTGACCGCGTTGGGAGGCCTGGCGCCGGGCGACGGGGTGAACCTGGAGCGGGCGGTGCGCGTCGGCGACCGGCTCGGCGGTCACCTGGTGAGCGGCCACGTGGAGGCGGTGGGCCGGGTGGTTTCTCGCGCGCCCGACGGCAACGCGGTCAACCTCACGATTGAGGCGCCCCGCGAGATCCTCCGCTACTGCGTGGGCAAAGGCTCGATCACGGTGGACGGCGTCAGCCTCACCATCACGGGGCTGACCGAGAAGACCTTCGGCGTGACCATCATTCCCCACACGGCGCAGGCCACCAACCTCGGACTCAAGCCCCCAGGCGCGCTCGTGAATCTTGAGCCTGACCTGATCGCCAAATACGTGGAGCGTCTGTTGTTGGGGGGCGAGGTCAAGCCCGAGAAGGTGGACGCGGAGTTTTTGAGAAAACGGGGGTTGCTGTAAAGATAATAGAGGGGGCGTCACCCCCTCGCCCCGTCAGCATTGCGCGCGCAGCGAAAGCCCACGTCGTTTAGTCGGCTGTTCGGGTCGGCGCCGAACCGGAAGCTTCCGCGCGCGTTATGTGCCAGGATCGCCTGGAGCGCGTCCGGTGCGAAGTGCCCGACGCCCGCCCATGACGACCCGCGCAGCACGCGGAGCGATGGGGTTCCGGCCGGCGCCGCGGCGGGGTTGCCGGGATACGGTTCATACCAATCCGCGGTCCACTCCCACACGTTTCCGACCAGATCGTGAACGCCCATCGGGCTCTGGCCGCTCGGGTAGCTCCCGACCGCGGTGGTTCCGCTTCTCGCGCCGCCAAGGTTGGCGCGGCTGAGTTCGAACCCGTCGCCCCACGGATACAGCCGGCCCTCGAAGCCGCGGGCGGCCTTTTCCCATTCGGCTTCCGTGGGCAGGCGTTTGCCCGCCCACCGGCAATAGGTATCCGCGTCGTCCCACGTGACCGACGTCACGGGGTGCCGAGCCCGGCCCGGTGGGTGGCGCGCACCACGCCAGTCCGGCGGGGGCCGTCGCTGCGTGGCCTGCACGAACACCTGGTAATCCGCATTGGTGACCTCGAACTTGTCGAGGTAATACCCCGGAATGTTCGCGGTGTGAGCGGGGTGCTCGTCTTCGAACCACGGCTTGAGGATTCCATACTCCGCGGCCCGATGTTCGGTGTCCACCTGATCCGTCCCCATGACGAACGTCCCGCCGGGGATGTGGACCATGCTGGGTGGAGTTGGGGTGCAGGCGATCGCGATGAACACCGAGAGGGCGAGGGGGAGAGTCACTTCGCGCATCGGAATCCGAATCCCTTGTTCTTGATCTCGGGCGCGAACCGGCTGCGGTTGTAGGCCGGGGAGCTGAGGCCGCACCCGTAGGACAGACAGTCGTACCACGACCCGCCGCGGAGCACTTTGTTCTTCGTGCCGTAGTGGACGTTCGGGAATTGATTGCCGGGATACGGTTGGTACCAGTCGGCCACCCACTCATACACGTTCCCGGCCATGTCTTCCACGCCTTCGGGGGTCCGGCCCTGGGGGAAGGAGCCCACCGGCAGGGTGTCGCCCGCGACGTGTTTGGTGAGCCAGTATTGCGGCGTGTTGGCCTTGAGCGGGGCGAATTCGTCGCCCCAAGGAAAGCGTCGTCCGTCGCCGCTGCGCGCGGCGCGTTCCCACTCGGCCTCGGTGGGCAGCCGCTTGCCGGCCCAGCGGCAGAACGCGTCGGCATCGTGCCAATTCACGTACACCACCGGGTGATCGGCTTTGCCCTCGGGGAAGCGCCCCTCGATCCAGTGAAACGGGGGATCGCGACGGGTCGCGCGTACGAATGCCTCGTACATGGCGTTGGTCGTCTCGTACGTGTCGATCCGGAACGTCTTGACCTGCACCCGATGCTCGGGCCGCTCGTCTTCGTCGCCGGGCCCGTCATCGCCGCGCCCGTTGTTCCCCATGGTGAACTCGCCGCCGGGAATCGTGATCATGGATTGCTTGATCGGGGACGGCGTCGATGCGTCCGACCCTGTTGCCGCCACCCGTGCGAGCACCGGTTCGATGGTGACGCCTGGCGAACCGAACAGATGACATTCGGCGCAGGCGGGGTCGGTGGTTGGCTGGAGGGTGGGAATGCGCGCTCCCACGTGACAGCGGCCGCAGACCGTGTGCGTCGGGGGAGGGAGGGTGGGCGTCAGCGAGGGCGGATTCGAGGCCGGGTCAGCGGCGCTGGCGGCGCCCCACGCCGCCATGGGGACGCACGCCGCTACGAGCCAGCGCAAACCACGCCGGAACAGCCGAAAATGCACGCCAGCCATCGCGGCGTGTAGTCATAACAAAAGTGAGGGGAAAACACCAGCGCGGAGGGGTTATTGGCTTTGGAACCGAATGATCGTGATCAGGGAACTCCATGTTCTCCCGGTGGGCTGGCCGTCGTCGTCCACTTGAGAAACGCCGTCCGGAGGAGCCGTCACCTGGATCATGGCTCCGTCCTTCGCCGTGATGGTGTAGGTATGCGTGGGCTCCATGAACGACGCCGCAGTGTTGAGGTGCTTTTCATAGAACCCCACGATGTCCTTCGCGGAGTCGTCGGAATAGTACTGGTACTGATACAGGTGTGTTTCGCCCGAGGCATCGGCCTTGTCGTCGAGCCGGTGAACTTTCCAACCCGGGTAGGACGGCACGCCGAGCGTGGTCGGTTTGGCGACCGGTTTCGAGGCCGCGAGTCCGGTGGCGGCGTTGAGCACGATTCCGGTTATCGCGATCACCAGAGCCATTCGTTTCATCGCATGGTTCCTTTCGAGTTCGAGCCTGACGGGATAAGCCTAGTCGCTGGGATCGAAGCTGGCAAGCACGGATGGCGCAGGAATCACCCGTCGGGATATCGGTGGACCGACGTCGACAACCGAGACCGGCGCCGGTCGGGAGGGACGGAGCGAAGAAAATCCTGGCGCTTCAACCGATTGTCGTGTATAGTACACGCAGTCCGTGAATAGAGGCTGGCTGTTTCCCGCCGCATGAGCATCGTTGTTTTCCCGCCGTCGATCTCTGCATCGGTTGTGATCTCCTAAGCCCGTCTCAGTTCTCCGGTTGGTTGCGACCTGCCGGGCATGTCGCCGGTCTACACGACGGAGCAAGAAGGCTCCGTCCAGAAAGGAAGAAGCATGTCGTTTTCGCAATTGGGCCTTGCGCCCGAATTGGAGCGCGCCGTGGAGCGCGCAGGTTACAAAACTCCCACCCCCATCCAGGAGCAGGCGATTCCCGTCGCGCTCAAAGGCGGGGATGTGTTGGGTTGCGCCCAGACCGGGACCGGCAAGACCGCCGGATTCGCGCTGCCGCTTCTCCAGCGCCTGGGTCACCGGCGCGGAATTTCGCCTCGCGCGCTGATCCTCGCGCCCACGCGCGAGCTGGCGCTGCAGATCGGCGAGTCCGTGCGCGCGCTTGGCGCGTTCTTGCCGTTGCGTTCGGTCGTCATTTTCGGCGGTGTGGGGTATGAGCCCCAGGACCAGGCGCTTCGACGCGGCGTGGACATCGTGATCGCCACGCCCGGTCGCCTGTTGGACCATCTCCAGAGAAAGACCGTGCGGTTCGACTCGTTGGAGGTCCTGGTCCTCGACGAGGCCGACCGCATGTTGGACATGGGATTCATCCATGACATCAAGCGACTGGTCGCCATCTTGCCGAAGAAGAGGCAGACCATGATGTTTTCAGCCACGATGCCGCCCGCGATTCGCGCGTTGGCCGATGATCTGCTGGTCAGTCCGACCATGATCGCGGTCGCTCCGCCGGCCACGACCGTGACCGACGTCGTACAAATCGGCCACCCCGTGGATCATCACCGCAAGCGCGCGTTGCTGGTCCACCTGCTGGGCGACGCCTCCATGCAGCGGACCATCGTGTTCACACGCACCAAACACGGCGCCAACAACCTGGCCGAGCATCTCACCCGTCACGGGCACTCCGCGACCGCGCTCCACAGCAACAAGAGCCAGTCGGCCCGCGTGCGTGCCCTGGCCGATTTCCGCGAGGGAAGAGCCCGGGTGTTGGTGGCGACCGACCTCGCCTCGCGCGGGATCGACGTGCCGGAGGTCTCGCATGTGGTCAACTTCGACGTGCCGAATACCTACGAGGCGTACGTCCACCGGATCGGGCGAACGGCCCGCGCCGGAGCCTCGGGCTGCGCGATTTCGCTGGTGTCGGAGGCCGACCGAGGCCTGTGGCGGGATATGCAACGCGAGGCCCGCACGCCGGTGGCAACACGCGTGGTCGAAGGGTTCGAACCCGGGCAGATCTCGGAGTCCGTTTCCAGCCGACGACCTGCTCAGGCACCGCGCGGCGCGTGGCGTCCAGGCCGAGGCGGACCGGGCGTTCGTGGTTCGCGTCAGCCGTTGCGTCGTCCCGCCTAACAACTACCCTCGACGTGCGGGGACGGCGACCACCGCCGTTCCTGCACGTTATTTTCCCCCAAACCTGCCCGAGCCACTCCCGGCCGGTACGACCGGAGGGCTCCACACTGGCTGCTGTTTCTTGACGGCACAATTTTAGCCACTACATTGAAAGCGGGGATGGGCATTCCTCCGGGCGTGAGGTCTCAGATGGCGAAGCCCGCGTGGCTGTCCATGGCGTGGCGATGATGGGGGGCAACGTCCATCCAGCTTCCCAAGTTGAACGTCCGAGGGTTTCTGGACGTGGGGTTCAATGTCAGCTCCGCCGACGATGGACGCGATGATTCCTTCGCCCTGGGCCAGTTCAACCTGGTATTGACTTCGAGGTTGACCGAGCGAGCCTACTTCTTGGCCGAGACGTATTTCATCGGAGGGACGGTCCTCTACAAGACGAACCGCCTCGAGCTGCTGGGCGAGGTGTTCAACATCTACCACGATGACCACACCAGCGACCAGATCTTCGACAGCCTCGGACCGTACGCCCAGGCCGCCTATGTGGTGAAGGACGTGATGCCGTATTACCGGTTCGACGTACTGAATTTCGGGGGGCCCGATCCCTACTATTCGTCCAACGTGGTGGACGTCCACAAACACACGCTCGGAACGCGGTGGGATTTCCTGCCGTGGAACGCGCTCAAAGTCGAATGCGCCTTCGCCAACTTTCAGGCGGACGACGACGAGCATCTGCTGAGCGTCAATTTGTCCTTCGCCTTTTGAGACACCGTAGTCCCCCGGGCCAACGCGTGCCTCGAATCCTCCGCCTCGTCCTGATCCTCCTGTTGATGGCCCCGGTCGGCGCGGACGCAGCCGACCTCGCGGTGGTCGTCAGCCCGGACAACCCCGTCGACGACATCCAGTGGAAGGATCTGGTCAAGATCTTCAAGCTGGAAAAACAGTACTGGCGGGGCAACGAGAAGGTCTATCTGGTGTTGCGAGAAAGCGGGAGCAGGGAAAAGGGCGTGGTGCTGGAGAAGATCTACCAAACGAGCGACGAAGGCCTCAAGAAGATGTGGCTCGCCAAAATGTATCGGGAGGAGATCACGTCGTTCCCGAGAGTCCTGAACTCGAACGAAGCCGTCATCCGTTTCGTCAACCAGGTGCCCACGGCCATCAGCGTCATCGACGCCTCGTATCGCGACCGACGCGTCAAGACGCTTCGCATCAACGGGTCGTTGCCCGGAGAGGAAGGGTACCCGCTGAAGGTGAATTGACCCCCGGCAGCTTGACCCCCTGAGCCGACATGCGATTACAGATCAAGACGACCGTGACCTTCCTGCTCCTGTCCCTGCTGCCGCTACTGCTGGCCGGGGTGGTTGCCTATCCCGTTGCGCTGAGCGCGATGAAAACGAGTCTCGGTACCAGCTTCCACCAAATCGCGCACGAGACCATGGACAAGGTGGACCGCAGCGTGTACGAGGTCTACCAGAACGTGTTGACCTGGTCGAAGCTGGACATCATGCAGGAGATCCTCACCGGGGATCTGGACGGCAAGATCTCCACCTACCTGATGGAGGTGGAGCGAGAGTACGGATACTTTGCGAACATCGTCGCCCTGAACCCCGAGGGCAAGGTCGTCGCCGCGAGTCATCCGGAGCTGATCGGCCGCGACGCAAGCGCGGAGGAGTTCCATCGGCGGGCGATGAGCGGAACGGCCTTCGTGGACGACGTGCACCGGGATCAATCGAGTCAGGAGTGGGTGGTCACGTTCTCGTTCCCGGTCAGAGCCCAGTTCATGAACGACAAGGTCGTCGGCGTCTTGTGCGCGCTGTGGAACGCGGATGAGCTCGCGCATTTGACCCAATCGGCTCAGGCCGCGACCGACCCGTCCCAGCGACGACCCGAGGTCTTCCTGACCCGTCGCGACGGATTGATCATCGCCGCCCCGGATGTCCATCGGGACGGTTTGTTTCGGGACAATCTGATCACGCTGGGACTGCGGTCCGCGAGGCTCGCCGTCAATCAATCGGAAGGCTACTTGATCGAGAACGTGATGAGCTCGGGCGAGTCGCTGTTGGGGTACAGTTCGTCGAAGGGTCATCGCGATTACCCCGGATTCAGTTGGGGCATTCTGGTCTCCCAGAATACGTCGACGGCGTTTGCGCCGATCAGGCGGCTCAATGTGATCATCCTCCTCATCGGCACCCTGGTCGCACTCGCCGTGAGCGTCATGTCGGTCGTGGTGTCTCGCAGGATGGCCCGGCCGATCCTCGGGATCGCGGCGGTGGCGCGGCGGGTCTCCCAGGGAGACTTCAGCGGGAAGGCGCATCACACCTCGCCCGACGAGATCGGAGCGTTGGCCGGCGTGTTCAATCAGATGACCGTGGATCTCAAACGGCAGCGAGAACAGTTGGTGGAAAAGCACTACGTGGATTCGATCATCGCCAACATGATGAACAGCCTGATCGTAATCGACACGTCGGGCGTCATCAAGACGGTCAATCGAGCGACGCTGGACCTGCTCGAATACGGCGAGGGAGACCTCATCGGGCAGTCCGCCCAAATGATCTTTCCCCCGGCGTTGTGGGCGCAGGAGTCGTGGGTGGACAGTTTGGTCACCGGCACCCTTGCCGTGAATCGCGAGACGACGTACCGAGCGAAGGACGGACGGAGCATCCCCGTATTGTTCTCCGCCTCCCCCATGCGGAACGAGCAGGGCCACGTGCAGGGCATCGTCTGCGTGGCGCAGGACCTGACCGAACGCAAGCGGGCCGAAGAAACGCTGGCCGAGCAAGCCATTCGCGACGCCCTGACCGGGCTCTACAATCGACGCTATTTCGATCGTCGGATCGGCGCGGAGCTCGCGAGAGCCGAACGGAGTCAGCAGCCGATGGCCATGTTGTTGTGCGATCTGGACCGGTTCAAGGCCGTGAACGACACCAGGGGCCATCAGGCCGGCGACGAGAGTCTCAAACTGGTGGCGAAAGCCATCCTGAACGCGGTCCGCGGAATCGACCTCGTGTTTCGATGGGGCGGAGACGAGATCATGGTGGTGCTGCCGGAGACCACCCGTGAAGGCGCCCGCACCACGGCGGAGCGAATCAGAGCCAAAATCCGGCACACCGCCAGGGACCTCGCTCCGGATTTGGACGTGAGCACCGGTATCGCGCTGTACCCCGACCACGGGTCGAACGAAGACGACCTGATCCGCATCGCGGATCTGGCGCTCTATATTTCCAAGAAGGGCGGCGACAAGATCCACGTCGGAGCCGAAGAATACGACTTGGACAAGACCTCGAGCAAAGTCACGTTCCAGCCCGCCGTGGCCGTGCAGCCCATCATTGATCTCAGAACGAATCAGATCATCGGGTACGAGGTGCTCACCCGCGACCCCGCGGGGAAGCTGAGCGTGTTCGACTTGTTCAAGAAGTACGAAATCATCGGGAAGCTCGGCGAGTTGAAGTCGGTGTGTTTCCAGGTTCAGTTGAAGGCGGCGCAGGAGGCCGGTCTCCACACCGTCTTCGTCAACGTGGACTTCGCGCTGCTCTCGACGTACGGGCTGGTGCCGAAGCCGGAGGGGATCGACGTCGTGTTGGAGATCTCGGAACTGGAAGCGTTACACGACATCGAGACCAAGCTGGAGGTGGCCAACCGGTGGCGACGGCTGGGTTACAAGTTCGCCATCGACGACTTCGGGGCCGGCTTCATCTCGCTGCCGTTTGTCGCGAGGTTGGTTCCGGACTACATCAAGATCGATCGGTCCACCATCCTGCAGGCGGTCTCAACTCCGCAGTTCAAAGAATTCATGGCCGGAATGGTGGTGGCGCTCCAGTACTATGCGAAGTCCGGCATCATTGCGGAGGGGATTGAGACCGAACAGGAGCTCCGAACGGTCAAAGACATCGGGGTGTCCCTGGTGCAGGGCTACATGTTCGGCAAGCCCTATGCGCTCACGCTGGAAGACGGCGATTCCGTTGTCCAGGGTAACGGTCTGAAGCGCGCGTCCAACGCGTAACAATCCGTTGAAGCAGGGGCGACGCATGCGTCGCCCCTGCGCCCGAGGGTTACCCGAACCCGTACTCTTGCCACCGCCGGGTGACGCGCTCGACGATATCGGGATCCATGACGATCGGTTTGCCCCATTCGCGCGAGGTCTCGGGCGGGATCTTGGTGGTGGCGTCGATCCCCATTTTGGCGCCGAGCTCGGGAAGCGGCGAGGCGAAGTCCAGGTAGTCGATGGGCGTGTGGTCAATGATCGTGACGTCGCGCCGCGGGTCCACGTTGGTCGAAATGGCCCAGATCACGTCTTCCCACTTGCGGACGTTGATGTTGGGATCGACCACGATCACGAACTTCACGTACAGGAACTGCTTCAAGAATCCCCACAGCCCCATCATCACGCGTTTGGCGTGGCCGGGGAATTCCTTTTTCATGGAGATGACGGCCACGCGATACGACAGCGCTTCCATGGGCAGGTGGAAGTCCACGATCTCGGAGAACGTGCGCTTGATCATGGGCAGGAACACGCGGTTGAGCGCGAGCGCCACCACCGCGTCCTCGCGCGGCGGCCGGCCGGTCACCGTGGTCATGTAAATCGGATTCTGCCGGTGCGTGATGGCGGTCACCCGAAACACCGGAAACGACTCCACCGGGTTGTAATAGCCGGTGTGGTCGCCGTGCGGGCCCTCGTCCGCCATATCGCCGGGCGAGACCTCGCCCTCGATCACGATCTCCGCTGACGCCGGCACTTCCAGGTCGATGGTTTTGCAGCGCACCAGCTCGATGTTCTTCTTGCGCAACAGGCCCGCAAAGTGAAACTCGCCGATCTCCTCGGGCACCGGGGTGACCGCGGCAATGGTGGTGCCGGGGTCGCACCCCAGCACCGCCGCCACCGGCATGGTCTTGCCAAGTTTCATCCACTCGCGCCAATGGTGCGCGCCGCCATGGTGTTTGAGCCAGCGCATGGCCGTGCGGTTCTTACCCAACACCTGCAGACGATAAATGCCGGCGTTGTACTTCCCCCCGTGCGGCGACTTGGTGATGACCAACGGCCAGTTGATCTGCGGGCCGCCGTCATCAGGCCAACAGAACATGATGGGCAGGATGCCTAAGTCAACCTGTTCGCCCGTGAGCACGACCTCCTGGCAGGCTGCGCGGCTCACGGTCTTGGGCGCCAGGTGCAGGATGCGGCCGTAGAAGGGCAGGTGCTTGATCGCGTCCACGAAGCCTTTGGGCGGCTCCGGGTGTTGCAGGAACGCCAGGAACTTGCCGATCTCTTCCAGCCCGGCTTCATCGGTCTCCAGCCCCATGGCCACGCGTTTGACCGTGCCGAAGAGGTTGGCCAGCAGCGGGATCGACGAGCCTTTGACGCGCTCGAACAGGACCGCCGGGCCCTCGCGCGCCAGCAAGCGATTGAGAATCTCCGTGACTTCGAGCCGCGGGTCCACCTCGGTCTTCACCCGGACCAGTTCCCCGGCTTTCTCCAGGGCGTCCAGAAATTCGCGCAGGTCAACGTACGGCACGGCAGCTCCTATCTCATCCCGAGATCAACGATGATGCCCAGTAACACGACGAGACCGATCCACGCATGCGACCGAAACAACGCGAATATCGCGGCGTGGTCGATCTCCCGCCGCAGACGCCAGGTCTGATACGCGAGCACCGCGGCGACCGCCGCGATGGTGGCGTGGTACACGCCTCCCATTGGGACCCGCATGCCCAGCACGACCAGGCCGGCCACTGAGAACGCGAAGAGGACGCCCACTCCGGCCCACGCGTATGGTCCAAACAGAATCGCGGACGAGCGCACACCGATCTTCAGATCGTCGTCGCGATCCAACATCGCGTAGATGGTGTCGTACCCCGCGGCCCAGCAGACCGTGGCGAGGAAGATCACCACCGCGGGTGCTCCCACCTCGTTGCGAACCGCGGCCCAGGCGAGCAACGCGCCCCAGCCGAACGCGGCGCCCATCACCGCCTGGGGCATCGCGATCACGCGCTTCATCAGCGGATAGACCGCGGCGAGCACGAAACCGACCACGCTGAGGGCGATGGCCAACGGGTTCAAGGTCAGCGCCAGCAGCAGCGCGACGAACGACAGCGCCGCGCCCACCGCGAGCGCCTCGCCCGGAGTCAGGCGTCCCGAGGCCAGGGGGCGCTCTTTGGTCCGTTGCACGCGGCCGTCGATGTGTCGGTCCGCAAGGTCGTTCAGCACGCATCCCGCGCTGCGCATCACGAACGCGCCCATGACGAACACCGCCAGCAGTCGCCACGAGGGCCGGCCGTTGGAGGCGATCACCAGCGACCAGAGCGCGGGCGCCATGAGCAGGAGCGTGCCGTACTGTTTGGGGAGGCGGATCAGATCCGACACCGCGGCCAGCTTGGTTCGCCACGTGGAGCCGGTCGGCTTGCCGCGGAGATCGAGGCCGTGTGGCCTGGCAACGTCGGTGGCCACGTCAGTCCGCCAGGCGGGGAGAGAGCACCTCCACGATGGAGGCGGTGAGCGTGCCTTCGACCGCGAGCCGATACGCCCGACACCACAACGGGTCCGCGGGGTCGGCTCCGAACGCTTTGGCCAGATCGGGGTTGTGATGCCGGCCAATGCGGAGGTCGTCGCGGATCACGGCCCGGCTCTTGGTATCGAACAACCGGCCCAGGGGCTCAATCCCGCGGCGGATTTCAGTCGCCACGTCCGGAGCCAGGGACTCCAGCGGCAAGACCGAGACTGCGTACAGCAACCGCTCGCCGGCGTGGGTGAGCCAGACGTGGCGAGCCACCGCGGTCTGACGCGCCGACACGCCCAGACGCCGCGCGGTGTCGTCGTCAATGGACTCTTCACCTTGGCGTACGACTTCGACGCTGACCCGGCCCACCCGCAACGCCTCGAGCGCCGTGGTCATGGAGCCGTCCGAAGTGAGGAGCAGTCGCAGCACCGTGGGGACGTCCAGGGAATCCGCTTCGGCGAGGAATTCTTCGAGTGTTTTCCAGGCGATGGAGGTCGTGGCGAGTGCGATCACGCGCGGGATCATACGTGAGCGTTTTGGGGGGTGTCAAGGCGGGTCGAGCGCGGTCAGCCGCGTCCGGGCGTCGCGGGCCAATGCGGTGCGTCCGCTCGCGCGCGCGGTTTCCCACGCCCGACGGTAGTACGCATACGCGTCGCCGAAACGGCCTTGGCGTTCGGCCGCCACGCCGGAGTAATAGAGCACCTCCGGGGCATCGGGCGAGACCGAGTGGGCCGCGGTCAACGCGGCGGCGGCTTCCTCGGTCCGCTGTTGGCCGAGCAGGAGCACTCCCAGGTTCAGCAAGCTGTCGCGGTGGCGCGGATTGATTGCCAGCGCCCGGCGATACCATTCCTCCGCCGCAACCGCTGCACCAGGCTCTGGCGACTCCTGGGCCAGTAGTCCCAGGTTATACAACGCCGGGACATAGTCGGGCTTGAGACGGACCGAGTGCTCATAGTCCACACGGGCCGCGGCGCGATCCCCGCGGCGGTGCGCGGTCACGCCTCGGCCAGCCAGGGCCGGCGGGTAGTCGGGGTTGAGCGCCAGGGCGGTGGTCAACGCGGCTTCGGCTTCGTCCCAGCGCCCTGCAGCCGCCAGGGCGAGTCCAGCGTTGGTCTGCGCCCGGAACGACGCGGGCGCGGTCAGACGCGCGTGGTCCCAGAGCCGAACCGGATCGCTCCACCGGCGTCCCTGGTCGATGATGAGCCAACTGCTCGCAATCAGGGCCGTGCCTCCGACCAGCACGCCGACGGTCCGTCCGACCCGCCGCGCATCAAGCAGCCGAGCCACGCCCAGGGCGGTCAGGGCCGCCAGTCCCGCGTGTTGGAGGTAGGCGCGGTGCTCCTGAAACGGCACGTTCAACGGCCACAGCGTGGTGGGCAGCGCGATAATGATCACCCAGAGCGCGAAAAATCCCGCCCGCCTCCATGCCGGCGGCGTTGAAGACAAGGCAACGAGTCCGGCCACACCCCATGCCCCGACCAGGGAGACGAGCAGCCAGGCGCCGGGCTCGGGCCAGGCCGGCAGGGGATGGTCCACGGTGAGCGGCCACGGAAACACGAACACCCGGATCGCCATGGCCATCGCGCTGATCTGTCCAACCACGACGGCGATGTAGCGCGACACCG
This sequence comes from Nitrospirota bacterium, assembly GCA_040757335.1. Classification (NCBI taxonomy): domain Bacteria; kingdom Pseudomonadati; phylum Nitrospirota; species Nitrospirota bacterium. Next base: position 32,420 of record JBFLXB010000012.1, read on the forward strand.
CGTCGGTTGTGGTCAACGCCGAGGTCGCGGCGCGCCACACCCCGAACCAGGCCGCAAAACCCAGGATCACGCCGAAGGCCGCGGCGTGCGGTCCCCATCGGCGCCATCCGGAGGGCCGCTCGTTGTGCTCGGAGACGATAGCGTCCATGGCCACGCAGAGCAGGGGCAGCACCACGCTGGTCTCCTTCGAGAGCAGGGCGGCGAGCCCCAGCACGGCCCACCCCGCCCACCATCCGGCCGATGAATGCCCGGCCGTTTGTCTTGACCGCGCCTGCGCGTAGCAGACGAGCGCGGCCAGCATGAAGACGGACGACAACAGGGTCGCTCGAGCGGACGCATAGAGCACGGCCTCGCTCACGGCCGGGTGCAGCGCGAAGAGCGCCGCGGTCAGGACCGCGACCTTGCGATCGAGCGCCAGGTTCCGGACGAGGATCAACAACAGGCCCACGGCCGACAGGTGCAAGATCAGGTTGACCGCGTGAAACGCGCTGGGCGACGGCCCTGCCGATCGCAGCGTGGCCCAATACGTCAAATAGGTCAGCGGCCGGTAATGCCCGCTCAGCACCTCCCCGCTCGACGGCATGGTCCCGGTCAAGGCTGCCTGCCAAGCGCCCGGTTGCCATAACGCGGCGTTGGCGACGATGGCGTGCTCGTCGTCGTACTGGAAGGGATGGTCAATGAACGGCAAGTAGAGGAGGCTGGTAACGAGGCACAGTCCGATCAGGGCGAGGGTTCCCAGGCGGTCGGAACGATCCACGCCGCCACTATACCCCAACCAATCGGGAAAGCCAGGTCAAGTAACCCTAAAGGACGAGTATGGTGGTCGTGCTTCCCTGATCTGGGTATCCGCGGTCGCAGCAAGGGCTCATGACAGGAATTTCGCGCTCGCCTTAGAAAGGAAAGAAACTCATCCTCTTTGGCGAAATATTTCCCCAAACGCTGAGATGACCTGACCCGAACTCTGCGCCAATATATCTGTAGGGCTTTGAAATATAAATCGATTTTTCTACAGTTGGTTCTTCCGGTAGAGCAGGAACAAGAATTGCTTAAAACGTAACACGTTGCAGTAAGTCTATTTGCGCCGATTGGTCGGCGCCCATCAACGATCGCCCAGGCTGACCGCTTGCGGGGTGATCAAGGAATGAATGCATGTCGCGCGTTGTGCGAACCGCGCTGCACGTGGGGTTTCATTATTACGGCCGACCGAGCTACGTCTTGGGTCGGCCGTTGTGTTTTGTGAACAGGGGGGTTGGGCGGTCTTGCGTGTCCATTTGGCCGCGGAAATTCAACGGCCCGGTGTCATCCGAGGAGGAGTGCGGGTCATGAAGCGTAAGGTCTTACTTTGGGCAGGGATGCTCTCCGTTGCTCTGGCGGGAGTCGGATTCGCCGCGACCGGGAACGAGCAGATCGCGCCGAACCAGCCCGAGTACACGCTGGGCGACACCGCGGTCATCTACGGCACCGGGTTCGAGCCGGGCAGCTCGGTGATTGTCGAGGTGATCCGGGCGGACGGGAGCATCGTCACTGGAGCTGGAACCGAGACCCCTGGCAGCGACACTGTCACCGCGAACTTGACCGGCGCGTTTACGTACCACTACCTGATCGACGGCGGGCCGGTGTCGGCCTACAACGGGATCCTGACCGTCAACGCGAAGGATGCCAGCACGTTGGCCGTGCTCGCGACGACGACGTTTCTCGATGGCACGCAATTCTTGCTTCAAGGGTGCTCCAAGGATCGGGGCGATTGCACGCTCGACAGCCCCGCGACCGGGTGGGCCGGTGGGGCGACGCCCATGACGGGGTGGACGTCGGGACATCTGGAGGGCTGGTTTGACGGTGACGACGTGCCCTATCGCCTCAGAATCGGGTTGCGCGACGAGGGGAGCGCCGGACCCAAGTATTTCACGACCATCCACGACAACATGAGAAATGGGATTCTTGGCATCACCAGCGCTGGCAACTTCTACGTCGGGTACGGGCCGGTGGGTTCCCTGGAGGGGACGCTGACCAAGACCTGCCGGTTGCAGGCGTCGGGGAGCGCCGTCCCGACCGTTTCGGATCCCTGCATCGTCACCGGCCCCTCGTACAGCGGCGGTGACGGGAGCGGGCCGACACCCAGGCAGATTGAGTACGCGTGGGCGGTGCTGTTCGATCCAGACGAGGATGGAGGCAGCGATAAGAAATGGGCGGTGTACTGGACCGGCCACCTGGACGCAGGAGCGCACAACTGGCCCGGGTCGTCGCTCCACACCAGCACCACCGCGTCGGGCAGCCAGGACGTGCCCATCGACGACATCGAGGACGATGCTCCGTCGGGCGCGAACCTGTCGATCACAAAGACCGATACGCCGGACCCCGCGTATGTCGGGGAGAACCTGATCTACACGCTCACGGTGACCAACAACGGCCCCAGCTCCGCCACCAACGTCAAGGTGACGGACACGCTCCCGACCACGGTGACCTACGTGTCCGCGACCGCGAGCCCGGGGACGCCTGACACCTGTTCAATGATGGGCGGCACGGTGACGTGCAACCTAGGCACCCTCGCCAACGCAGCGACCGCCACGGTGACGATCGTGGTGACGCCGATGTCGGCCGGCACACTGTGCAACAGCGCGATCGTGTCCAGCCACACGTCGGATCCGACACCCGGCAATAACAACGCCAAGGCAACGACCACGGTGTATCCTTCGGCGAACCTGTCGATCGTCAAAAACGACTCGCCGGATCCGGCTTACGTCGGCGAGAATCTGACGTACACGATGACGGTGTACAACGCCGGACCCAATACCGCCACCAACGTGTCGGTGACCGATACGTTGCCCGCCGGTGTGGATCTGGTCACGTTCTACGTCAGCCAAGGGACCGGCTGCACGCAAGGGACCGGGACCGTCACGTGCAACCTGGGGACCCTGACGAAGTGGTCAAGCGCAACGGTAACGATCGTCGTGAAACCCACCACGGCCGGAACGCTGACCAACACGGCCGCCGTGTCGAGCACCACGCATGATCCGAGCTCAGGCAACAACACCTCGACGGCGACGACCACGGTCTATCCGTCGGCTAATTTGTCCATCACCAAGACCGGGCCCAGTACGGGGATCGTCGGACAGTCCATTAGCTACACGATCGTGGTGTCGAACGCGGGGCCGAGTGCGGCCACGGGGGTGAGTGTGACCGATAACCTGCCGGCGGGTGTGACGTATGGGTCGGCGTCGTGGACGGGTGCATCAACGGGCACGTGTACTTTCGCTAGTCCGACCGTGACGTGCAGCATCGGGACGTTGGCGAGCGGGGCGTCCGTGACGATAACAATCACCGTGACGCCGACGGTGAACGGGACGCTCAACAACAGCGCCACCGTGTCATCGCCGACCTGGGACCCCACGCCGGGCGACCACACCACGCCGCCGGTCACGACCACGGTCACCTCGTCGGCGGACTTGGCGATCACGAAGAGCGGCCCCGGTTCCGCGACCGTGGGTGCGCCGTTTAGTTACACGATCGGGGTGTCGAACGCTGGGCCGAGTGCCGCCACGGGGGTGAGTGTGACGGACAGTCTGCCGACGGGCTTGACGTACGGCTCAGCAACGTGGACCGGCGCGTCGTCGGGGACCTGTACGTTTTCCAGCCCGACCGTGACGTGCAGCATCGGGACGTTGGCGAGCGGGGCGTCCGTGACGATAACAATCACCGTGACGCCGACAGTGAACGGGACGCTCAACAACAGCGCCACCGTGTCGTCGCCCACGCCGGACCCCAACTCGGGCAACAACACTACGCCTCCGGTATCAACCACCGTCACTTCCTCGGCGGACCTGACGATCTCGAAGTTCGGACCCAGTACCGCGACCGTGGGGCAGCCGATGGCGTACACGATCGGGGTGTCGAATGCGGGGCCGAGTCCGGCCACCGGCGTGACGGTGACGGACACCCTGCCAGCGGGCGTGACGTACGGGTCGGCAACGTGGACCGGCGCATCGTCGGGGACGTGCGCGTTTGCCAATCCGACGGTGACGTGCAGCATCGGCACGTTGGCGAGCGGGGCGTCGGTGACGATCACGATCACGGTGACGCCCACGGCCACGGGAACGCTCAACAACAGTGCCACCGTGTCGTCGCCCACATCGGATCCCACGCCGGGTGACCACACCACGCCGACGGTGCAAACGACGGTGAGTGGAACCCCGTCGACCGGGCCGCTGGGAGGCAACGCCTTCAGCAACGCCGGCGGGGCCATGAGTTCGACAAACTACCAACTCATTACCGGGGTGGCGGGCCAGGGCATCGGCCAGGGCAGCCAGAGCACGAATTATGGGCTGGATGCCGGCTATGCGCCTGGGGTAACCGGGGGTTAGCGGGGTCCCACGTCCGACGGATACACGGATACAATGAATGTCACAGACTCACATACACGCGATGGGGGAGGGGGAATGAGGCCATGAAGATGACGCAGAGAATTGGAATCCTTGGAGTGCTGGTGGCAAGCCTAGTCATTATGGGAGGCCTGGCCCAGGCCCAGGTCCCCCAACTCATCAACTACCAAGGGGTGCTGAAGAACGGCGGGGGAACCCCGATCACGGGGACGGTGAGCGTCACGTTCTCGATCTATTCGGGTCCCTCGGGGGGCACCGCGCTCTGGAGCGAAACCCAGAGCGTGGTCGTCACGGGTGGACTATTCAATGTGTTGCTGGGCTCCTCCACCGCGTTCCCGGCGTACTTCTTTCAGGGCACCACCCCGGATCGCTATCTCGGGGTAAAGGTCGGAAGCGATCCGGAGATGACGCCGCGGCAGCGGCTGGTCAGCGTGGGATACACGCTCAAGGCCGAGGATGCGGACAGCCTGGGAGACCGGATTGCGATTACAGACAAGCCCAATCAACGGGTTGGAGTTGGAACGTTGAGTCCCCAAGCGAAACTTCACGCCGAAGTCACCAGCCCGGCTGGTGAAGGGACGATGTGGGCCATCCAGACGCTCAGTAATTCGTCTCCCTTGCCGAGCACTATTGATACAGCCCTCAGGTTGCGGATCAACGACCAGAGCACGGCCAATATTCTTTCCAAACAGGTGTTTCGGTTGATCTACTTCCGGGATGCGGCGGCGACTGGCTCGGTCACCGATTTTGATTCGACAATGGTGCTGGCCAACTTCATCAATTCGAATGCGCCGTACTCCCTACGTGGAATTACGGTCGAGGGGCCGCAAATCGCCACTGGGAGAACCCTGAATGAGTTCATTGGGCTGTTTGTTCGGGAGCCTTCGGTAACGGGCACGATCGCGAGTAACAAGGCCATCGTCACAGACCCCAGGGCTGGCAATATCGGGTTTGGGGTAACGAACCCCACCGAGCGTCTGGAAGTCGCGGGCAATGTCCGCGCGACCGCGTATCTCACCGGGAGTTCGCGAGAGTTGAAAAAGGGCATCACGCCTCTCGGGCAAAACGACTACGCCAAGATCATGGATCAGATTAACGACTTGCAGATGGTCCGGTATCTGTATAAGACAGAGGACAATCGGCAGCCTCACCTCGGCGTGATCGCGGAAGAGTCTCCGAAAGAGATTCTCGATGAAACCGGGAAGGCCGTCAGTCTAGCCGACTATGCGGGATTCATTCTGGCGGGCTTGAAGGCGCAGTCCGAGGAGATTCAGGCGCTCAAGGCGCACATTCGGGACTTGGAATCCAAACTTCCCGCGCCCGAGAATCAGGCCGCTGCACGAGTCGAGTGAGTTGCCTATAGCCACCCGGCTGGGCTGCTGGAGCCTCAACGCAGTTTCTCGGCCGTCTCCGCCGGCACTTCGTGAAAATCGCTCTTCGGGCCGGCTTGATCGCGATGGTCATGGCGATCGTCATTGCTTCCGGCGACGTGGCGTGGTCCGTGGTTCCGCCGGGCGATTCCGCCGGACCGACACCGGTCGTGACCGCGGATCGCGCGCCTGCCGAAGTCGTCGTTCGATTCAAACAAGGCACCACCTCAGGGGACAAAGAGCGAGCCCACATCGAGACTGACACCGAGGTCCTCTCGGAAATCCCTCGCCTGCGAATGGAGCGGCTGAGGTCAAAGCGGGGTGAGTCGGTGGACGCGCTGCTGCGATCCTTCGCCCAGAACCCTAACGTCGAGTACGTCGAGCCCAACTATATCGTGACGGCGTCAGCCGTGCCGAACGATCCGCGCTTCTCGGACCTGTGGGGCCTTCACAATATCGGTCAAACCGGCGGCATGGTCGATGCGGATATCGACGCCCCCGAGGCGTGGGACCTCCAGACCGGAAGCAGCGGTCTCGTTGTGGGGGTGATCGACAGCGGGATCGACTACAACCACCCGGATCTTACCGCGAATGTCTGGACCAACCCGGGAGAGGTCGCGGGCAACGGAATTGACGACGATCACAACGGGTACGTTGACGACATCCGTGGGTGGGACTTCGTCAATAACGACAACAACCCATTGGACGATTACGGGCATGGCACGCACGTCTCGGGCACGATCGGGGCGGTCGGGAACAACGGCGTGGGAGTGGTTGGCGTGGCCTGGCAGCTCAAGATCTTGCCCGTGAAGTTTCTGGACGCCACGGGGACGGGCACGTCGTTCGACGCCGCCTCCGCCATCGTCTACGCCGCGGACATGGGCGCGAAGGTGCTGAACGCCAGTTGGGGGTGCTCCAATTGCTTTCCGCAAGTTGTGGAAAACGCGATTGCTTACGCCGATCAACAGGGGGTGGTGTTCGTGGCGTCGGCGGGCAACGAGGCCACGAACAACGATGTGATCCCGTCCCATCCCTGCGGATCCAGCCAGCCGAACGTGCTCTGCGTGGCGGCCACCACTGCTCAGGACGGTTTGGCGTCGTTCTCGAACTACGGCGCAGCCACGGTGGACTTGGGGGCGCCGGGGGTCAGTATTCTGTCCACGGTGCCTAATGGCGGATGTGCGTTCTGCGCGCCGTCACGGTATCTGTACGCCAGCGGCACCTCCATGGCCGCGCCTCACGTCGCGGGGGCGGCCGCCCTCGTGTTCAGCGAGAGCCCCACGCTTTCGGTCGCTGAGGTCAAGCAGGCGATACTGGATACCGTCGATCCCGTGCCCGCCTTGGCCGGGGTGACGATGACTGGAGGAAGGCTCAACGCGGCAGCGGCCCTGGCGCAGGTCGGCCCTGTCGACCTGACCATGACCGATGTAACGCCGAACGCCGCGTCGGTCAATGCGGGGAGCACGCTATCGGTCTCTGATACGACTTTCAACCAAGGGACCAGTGCAGCGGGGAGTTTCACGATCGCGTATCACCTGTCCACCAACACGAGTTCCGGCGATGGCGACGATATCGCGATCGCCACCACGCGGGCAGTGGGCTCCCTGGGCGGCGGTGCGTCGAACGTGGCCTCCACCGCGCTGGCGATCTCAGGGGGAACGCCTGCCGGGAACTATTACGTGTGCGCGATCGCTGATGCTGCGTCCGCCGTCATCGAAACGAACGAGGCCAACAACGCCCTCTGCAGTCCATCGACGGTCACGGTTCCCCCGCCGGATCTGATCGTGACCTCGGTCTTCACCGGGTCATCCGTGTTGGCGCCTGGAGACGCGTTCAATGTCTCTGACAGCGTTGCCAATCAAGGTGGATCGGCGGCTGGAGCCTTTCTGGTCGACTTTCATCTGTCGTCGGATCCGGCCTATGGCGGCACGGACGACATCACGTTGAGCGCCACGCGACCAGTGCCCTCGCTCAGTGCGGGAGCCACCAGCAGTGGGGCCACCACACAGACGATCCCGTTGACGGCACCCCTCGGCAATTACTACGTGTGCGCCAAGGCGGACAGCGGGAACGCAGTCTCGGAGGGCACGGCCGAGTCCAACAACACCCTGTGCAGCGCCCCCACGATCAGAGTGGCAATCCCGTCCACGAATCTGGGCGGAAGCGGAAGCAGCAGTACGGGCGGTGGGTCCATCGCCTCGTCGTCGTACCGGATGGAGCCGGGCGTGGTGGGCCAGGGCGTGGCGGGTTCAGGAGGGCAGAGTGCGGGCTACCAGCTTGAATCCGGATTTGGAGCCCAGATCGTTGGGCAGCAGTAAGTTGACGGATTTGCCAGAATAATGCTACATGGTCACCTGTTCATAATATGAACAGATCTAGCTTTCGGGCCGCGCGTGGCTGTCGGCCCTTTCTCTGATCCTCTGTTTTCAGCATAGAACTAACGCCCAGCGCATTTAGCCCGAGAATATATGAACATCGTCATGAGATGGGGATGCAGATCTCCCAGAATGGACCCTGCGGTAATTCAGCTCCAAACCCTATGAAGAATTCGCTATAGGAGACAGGTTCGAGGCAGTATGGATCAGTTTGTCGTGTTGGGCGTTAGGTGCAAGGGATGATGGGGTTCCTGAGATTTACCCTTGCGATGTTTGTGGTAACCGCGCATCTGACTGAAGGTGTGCGGTTCTTTTCACATTGGGGGGTGTTTGCAGTCTTCGGTTTTTACCTTATCTCCGGCTATCTGATGACCCTGATCCTTCATGAGACATATTCGTTTAGATTTTCGTCGTTTGTGTTGAACAGATTCTTGCGCTTATTCCCGATCTACTATCTTGTGGCAGTTGTTTCGGCATATCTTATCCTGTCTGTACCAGCGTCTGCTGACTTTCTCTCGGTATGGGAAGTTAAATATCGAGCATCAGACTTTTTGGGGAATGGACTAATCTTCCCTTTTGAGTTCTACGATGCGTCTTTCCGCATAGTGCCGTCCACGTGGTCTATAGCCGTCGAGCTAATCAACTACTTTCTGCTTTGGTTGGTTGTTGCACGAAGTCGCTCCTTAGCACTTTCTACCGTATTGCTCACGATAACCTACCACGTCGTTACCCTTGCAGTGGGGATGGACTGGAGTAGCCGATACCGCCCTTTTTATGCAGCGCTTCTCCCATTTTCTCTGGGGGCATGCATTTATTTCTGCCGTGATCAATTAGCGCGCTTGTCGATCTCTACTATTCGATATGTAGCCTTCGGTTCATTCCTGGTTTGGGTCGCGAATCTGATTCTTTGTGGTGTTGTGGCAGGGATGGGGGGGCCTCACTTTGACACCTTCTACTACTGGAACCTGGTCTCCTTGCTAGCTCTTATCTCTTGTCTAACCACTTCATCCCTGAAGTCTCTGTCCCCAAGGTGGGGAAAGATTTTTGGCGACCTGGCGTACCCGGCCTTTCTCACCCACTGGATCATTGGATTCGCCGTAAGTCTTTTCGTGCTAGGGGGGCAGAGGAGGGGTCTAGCGCTACTGGCTCTGTCTGTATTTCCGATACTTGCGGTGTCGTTTGCCCTAGCGTGGTCAGCTGACCGCTGGCTCGAGCCGTTGCGGGACAAGGTGCGAAGAAAAGTGGCTCTGCCCGCTACGGTCAGTTCAGGGCAAAGCAAATTTGAGAGAGTCTTCAGGAAGTCCTTTGGGTGGCTTAGGGTGTCCGGCGTGGACAATTCAGATTGACGGATCGGCGGAATAGTGGTACATCGTCACCTGTTCATATTATGAACAGGATTTGATTGCGGGCTGCAGGTAATCCTCGGCCCTTTTTCTGATTCTTGGTGTTCAGACTATGAACGCCTCGTAGTCATCGGGAATGTGATGAGAAAAGACGACAGCTTTCATCTCTTCCGCATCCTGGACGAACTCTCCAAGAACGGGGAGGTGACCCAGCGGGGGTTGAGCCGGCGGCTCGGGGTGGCCTTGGGATTGACCAATTTGTACGTGAGGCGGCTTGGGAAGAAGGGCCTGATTAAAGTGGTCAACCTCAAAGCGAACCGCCTCCGGTACGAACTGACGCCCAGCGGCATCGCGCAGAAGACCGCGATGGCGTTTCAATACGTTCAGGATTCCTACGTGTTCTACCGCGAGGCGCGACGGACGCTGACCGCAACATTCGAGGCGATGAAGAGGACGGGGGTACGGTCGGTGGTGCTGTATGGAGCAGGGGACCTCGCCGAGATCGCGCTGCTTTCGCTGCAGGAGGCTGATCTCGACCTGACCGGCGTGGTGGGCCTAAAACACCAGGGGCAGTCGCTGTGCGGGAAGCCGGTGGCCGACCCCGCGTCGCTGGCGTCGATTGAATACGACCGGGTAGTGGTGGTAGAGCGCGAGCGAGAAGACGCGATGAAATGTCTGGCGGATCTGGGAGTGGACGGTTCGAAAATCGTTTGCGTGGGAGTGTGAGCAGCAAGCCATGAAATCCCAGGTGATGGGTGTCTGGCACTATCGCCACTTTATTCTCTCCTCCATCCGGAACGAGTTTCGCTCGCGGTTTATCCGCAGCCGCCTTGGCGGGCTGTGGATGATCATTCATCCCCTGGCCCAAGCCGCCATTTTCGCGCTGGTGCTGAGCCAAGTGATGGCCGCGAGGCTACCGGGTATGGCCGGAGACAAGTTTGCTTACGCCGTCTATCTTCTGTCCGGAATACTCGCCTGGTCGTTGTTTTCAGAGGTGATCGGCCGTTGCGTCACCCTATTCATCGACAATGGCAATCTGCTCAAGAAGATCGCGTTTCCCCGAATCAGCCTGCCGTTGATCGTGGCCGGCTCCGCGCTCGTCAACAACCTCCTCTTGTTTCTTGCCATCATCGTCGTCTTCGGTGTGCTGGGCCACGTACCCGGCATCCAGATCGCCTGGGTTCCGCTATTAATGCTGCTCACCTTGGCGCTCGGGCTTGGGGTCGGGATACTGCTCGGCGTGTTCAACGTATTTATCCGCGATGTGGGGCAGGTGGTGCCGGTAGCGCTGCAACTGGGCTTTTGGTTCACCCCCATCATCTATCCTCCGAATGTTGTTCCGGAAGCCCTGCGCCCGATAATGAACCTGAACCCCATGGCTATGGTGGTCCAGAGTTTCCACAAGGCCCTTCTCTTCAACACGTCTCCCGAGTTCGTTAGTCTGGGGGTGGTTCTTCTGGTTACTTTTGCGTTGTTGGGTATGGCGCTCAGCGTTTTTCGGCGTGCCGGTGCCGAAATGGCGGATGTGTTGTGAGCGCTCCGATGATCGAGGTCGAGAACATCGGCAAATCGTTCCGGACGTATTCGAGCCAATGGCACCGCTTCCGAGGGTGGTTCGGAGCGGGTCCTCGGCGATACGCTGATCACTGGGTGTTGCGAAACGTCTCATTTGCAGTCGGGGCGAGCGAATCCATCGGTATCCTCGGCCGTAACGGTGCGGGGAAGAGCACCCTCCTCAAGCTGATCGTCGGGACCCTCGCACCCTCTGAAGGCCACGTGAAGGTCGGGGGCCGCATCAGCGCGATCCTCGAATTGGGGATGGGCTTCAACGCCGAATTCACCGCCCGCCAAAATGTCCTGTATGGATGTGGACTGTTGGGCTACAACCGGGACGAAATCGAGTCGGCGATGCCGGAAATCGAACGCTTCGCCGATATCGGTGAGTATTTTGATCAACCCCTACGCACCTCCTCCAGCGGCATGCAGATGCGGGTAGCGTTCGCGGCCGCTACCGCGTTTCGCCCGGACGTGCTGATCGTGGACGAAGCTCTTTCGGTGGGCGATCTCTTTTTTCAAGCAAAGTGTTTCGAGCGGATCGGCGAGATGAAGGCGTCTGGTACCACGCTGCTCTATGTGTCACATGCGGCGGGAGATATTGCGAAACATTGCGAGCGTGCCCTGTTCATCAAGGAGGGCAGGCTCCTCATGGATGGGCCGGCACGTGAGGTCTCAAATGTGTACCTGGACGATCTCTTCGGAAAGAGCGCGCCCCACCAAAGAACCGTACGATCAGCTCAGGCTGCTAACGAAACACGGTTTGCCGCAGATAACGTCGAGCGCTTCCACACGCGGCCTTTTTACCGAAAAGACGAGCATCGGTGGGGTGTTGGCGGGGGACGTGTTCTCGATTTCTTGGTCGAGGTCGATGGCGAAGCATTTCCTTCCGCTATCTATTCACATCAAAGGATGCGAGTCTCGTTTAAGGTTCATTCTGAGCAGGAACTCGCGAAGCCCATATACGGGTTGCTGATCAAGACGATCGAGGGGATCTACGTCTACGGTACCAACTCCAAATTTGCGCAACCAGGAGTGACCCCGTCGTCCGTACCTGCGGGCGATAACCGGGTGGTGTCGTTCGAATTTCCCATGATGTTGAACACTGGGGCTTACCTGATTTCCCTGGGAGTCTCGAATGAGGATGACAGCGGGCAGGTCGTGCCCATCGATCGGCGGTATGACTCTGTCCTGATAACGGTGACGAACGGGCAGCAGGGATCGGGGCTTGTCGATCTTGCAGCCCAATTTGAATGCCACAAGGCCGCATGAGCATCGAGCATCGCCAGTCCATTCCCTCGCTCGTAGCAGCACTGCCGGAGGTATATCAACCCATTTATGGCCATCCGGAAATATCGTGGTCGGCCTCGCGCGAATGCGGTGACCGCCTAAACGAAATCGTAGCGGTATATGAGGCGTTGTCGGCAAACCACCGGCGACCTCTGCGTGTGCTGGATCTCGGCTGCGCACAGGGATTCATCAGCCTTAGCCTGGCCGCACAAGGCGCTGTCGTGGTCGGAATCGACAACCTGGCGGCCAATGTCGCCGTCTGCAACGCGTTGCGTGAGGCGAATCCGACGTTTGATGTTCAGTTTCGCGAGGCCGCGATCGAGTCCACGATCGAACACCTGAACCCCGGGGAGTTCGACCTGGTGCTCGGGCTCAGTGTGCTTCATCATCTGTGTCACCGGTACGGTAAAGACAGAGTTCGCGAATGGACGACCGCCTTGACCGCAAAGGCTGAAATCGCGGTGTTTGAACTTGGCGTCGCGAGTGAGCCGCTCGACTGGGCGAAATCCTTGCCTGAAGACGAGCGATATCTACTCGACGGCGTTCCGTTTGTCCATGAGCTGTCACGTTTTCCGACCCATCTGTCCGAGATTATGCGGCCGCTCTATGTGTGCAGTAGCCGGTATTGGTATTTGGATGGAAAGCTGGGTGCGTTTGCCAAATGGACAACCAGCTCCCATTCCCTCGCCGGAGAGGCTCACGAGGGGACGCGCCGGTACTTCTTTGGCGAAGGGCAACTCGCGAAGGTATTTCGGCTGACTGGACGGCTAGCCAAACCAAATCGCGATGAAATTGAGCAGGAGGCCGAGTTCCTGGATTCCCCTCCGCCCGGGTTTCCACGCGCGCCGTCATTGTTTACCAAAGGCACCACCGACCGTGAGGCCTGGCTCGCCAGAGAGGCCCTGGGCGGCGATCTGTTGATTGATCTGATACGCGGGCAGGTCGCCTACGACAGCAGGGCAATCTTGCTGGACGTGCTGGATCAATTGTGTGCTTTGGAGGAAGTTGGGCTCTATCACAGAGACGTCAGGGTCTGGAACGTCATCGTGGGGCCGGACGGCAGAGCCTCGCTCATTGATTTCGGTGCCATATCCAAGAAACGGGAAGATTGCATTTGGCCAAGCGATGTGATCCTTTCGTTTGTTATTTTCGTCCGAGACGTTTCTGCACGGAGTGTTGATCGTGCTTTTCCACGGCAGCCATTCATCAGCCCATATAACTTGCCAGACCCGTTCAATAGGTGGATTTTGAGCGTGTGGCATCAGCCAGTGGCTGTCTGGAGTTTCAAGCTGCTCAGAGAGAGTCTGCAAAACCTCCCGGATCGTTCTGATCAGCCGGATATCATTGGCGAAGCACAAGCTCTGTGGATACAAGCCATTGAGCGGCATCTTGATGGACTGGGTTCGTACGCCAGCCGTACTCAGATGGTGAGCAGCGACCTAGCCAATCAGCTTTCTCAGGTGCGCACTCAGATCGAAACGCTGCGCCAAGACCTAGCTGCGCAACTGCATGCGCAGCAACATGCGCAGGCGCTTGCCGATGCACGCCTGCAGGAGCTCCAAGCAATCTACTCCAGCCGTTCGTGGCGCATGACGGCGCCACTCCGTCAGGGAGCGGTATTCGCCAGGCGCTGGGTGGGCCGCATCGCCAATGTCGAATGGACCGTAGGCAGACTTCCGCGGCGTTGGGCGGGTTACACTGCAATCCGTCGTATCGGCGGGATAGTGCTTCGGCCCTTCCGAAGAGTTCGGCATCGCGTCAAACGGGTCGCACCGGCTGTCGACACAAGAACCCGCATAGGACAGGCAGTCCCGGGTGCCGCACCTACTCCATCGGAGTCTGAGATCGCACCGGCCATTAACACTATTCGACATCGGATCGTGGAGCAATTGGATAGCTATGTCGCTTGGCAGGAGAGTCATCCCGTCAGTACGCTGGAAAGAAAGCTCTGGGAAGATGGTCTGCGCATCGACGCCACGGTGTATCCGGTGGGCGCGTTGCGAAGACTACCGGAGGCCTATCTGTTTGAGGCTCTCAGCATCCTGTTATTTAAACGCCCCCTCGAAAAGATGCCGATGATCAGTGCTCTTGGGAAGCTCCGTCTCCGGAGGGGGCTGATACTCGTGTTGTGCACCGTTCTACCAGGCCGCCGCGCACGGATTTCCGGGCTGTACAGGCGAGTGATTCGCGATGTCTTGTCGGTGAGCCCGCCCATACTGGCGTTTGCCAGAAGGATCTATTTCCGGGTCCGATGAGCCTCATGCCGATGTTTTCACACTTTTCCGGGCGCATCGTGCAGGTGATTGAAGGGCTGGATCTCCATGACGCCGTGTCCAACCATGTCCTGAGTCTCGACCGGACTCTTCGTGAGGACTACGGGCTCAGGACCGAGATTTTCGCAGGAGGTTCGCATCCAGAGAGAGAGCAATACGTTCGGCATATTGCCTTACTGGAGCTGGACGAGCGGGATATCGTGATTTATCACTACTCCGGCTACGCGGAGCACACGGCGGAGAAGGTCGCGAGCCAGAAGGCGATCAAGATCCTTCACTATCACAACATTACACCGCACGAGTTCTTCCGGCCAGGCAGTCACCTGTACCAACACTGTCGCGAGGGGCGCCGGCAGCTCGTCGACCTTCTTGACCGATTCGATCTCTTTACCGGTGATAGCCAGTACAACATCGATGAACTGATTTCCCTCGGCATCTCGAAGGACAAGACGCAAGTGCTTCGAATTGTTCTCGACACTACCATGGCCGAGCGCCAGGTCTCGCAGCCGGCGCCTCGCAATGTGCTGTTCGTAGGCCGAATTGCGGAGAACAAGAGGCAGGATCGGATCGTGGAGGTCTATTCACGTCTGCTGAAAGCCGGACACCAGCTCGGGAAGCTGGTATTGGTTGGCAGATACGATTCCGGCAGCCCGTTCTACAAGAGATTAATGGAAACTGTTCGAACGTTGGATTTGCAGGATCGTGTCGAGGTCATGGGGAGGATTGGACAGTCCGAGCTTAATGAGCAGTATGCGAATGCGGGGCTGTTTCTTTCGATGAGCGAGCATGAAGGATTCGGCGTTCCGCTGCTCGAGGCGTGCCGCCACGATATCCCTGTCTTGGCGCTCGCCCGCACGGCTGTTCCGGAGACCCTTCAGCACTCACCCGGCCTCTTTGAGACCGACGCGGAGCTTGTACAACTCGTGGCCCGGATCGAGAAGGACCCGTCGTTTCGGGAGGCGCTCCTTGCACACCAACGAGCAGTACTCGCGAGCTATAACAATGAAGTCCACAATCAGCTTGCGAGACTGCTGAATCGTCTGATCCCGCAACCGGACACGTACACGAGCGTCAGTATTGTCATCTGTACCTACAACCGTGGAGATCTGCTCGATCGGGCGCTGGACTATTTGCAGCGTCAGCACGACCCGCGCTGTGAGGTCGTGGTGGTGGACGGCCCCTCGACCGACAACACCGGCGAGGTCATCGACAAATGGCGTCACCGCATCAAGGTCGCCAAGAACTCAGAACGCAACCTGTCGATCTCTCGAAATATTGGGATTCGACTCGCTGCGGGCGATATCGTTGCGTTTATCGATGACGACGCGTTGCCGTTCGGTGACTGGGTCGGAGCTCTGCTTGCTGAATACAACTCCGTGCCCCGCGCCGTTGGTGGTATCGGTGGCGTGACATATCTTGCGGGCTCTCTGGAGTTCCAGGCAGAGGACATAGTCGTTGACTCATACGGCCGAGCCACGCTGAATCCCACTCGTGACGAGACACTGCGATCTGACAGGTTTCGCACGCAGCTTGGGACGAACTCATCGTTCAAGAGGAAAGTCTTGCTAGAAATCGGCGGGTTCGATGAGGAATATGACTATTTCTTGGATGAATCTGATGTATGCATGCGAGTTCTTCGCGCTGGTTACCGGCTGGTTTGTTCGCCTCAACTGTTCATTCGACATGAGTTTGCACAGAGTGACAACCGGATCAATAAGTACCGTTATAACTGGTACTCCATCTGCAAGAACACGGCCTATTTCGCTCTCCGCTTTAACACCGGGAACCCGACCGACATCATTTCTGCAGTTCGAGAGCAAATCGCGCAGGATCGCGTCGCGAAACTCACAGAGGGGCTGAAGAGAGGAGTGGTCGCGCAGGACGACTTTGACGCAATGGGCCGCGACATTTGGCGCGGAGTGGAAGATGGCATTAGGCACGCGGCAGGCCCACGCCATCTGTTGCACGACGCCGATTCGCCAAGCGCTTTTCTGCACTATCATACGGAAGCACGCGTTTTCACACCGCTGCACGTCATGCTGGTCACGAAGGAGTTCCCGCCCTTTACCCCAAGCGGCGGGGTAGGGACGCTGTTTTATCACTTGGCCAGCGAGCTCTTGCTGATGGGGCATCGCGTCAGCGTGATCGCTCAGGGGCCTGAAGAGAGTAGGCATCAACGAGGGCGCTTCACGCTGCATCGGATACCTGCGGTCTCAACGAGCACCTTTGGCAGTGACAGCGCTGTTGTTGAGGGAAGTCTCAATTGGTCGATGCGTGTGGCGGAGATGCTCCTCGAGATACACCGTCGCGATCCCATATCGGTGATCGACACGTGCGTGTGGGACTACGAGATGTACGCGTTTGCGGCCTACCGACCGCGGGTAGACATTCCGTTGGTCGTTCGACTTGTCACGCCGTTTGCGGTGGCCTGTGAGAGCAATGGTTGGAAGTTCACCGAGCGCGAAAAGGACCTTGTGTGTGAGCTGGAGCGTGGGTTGATCGACATGGCGGACTGCGTCATCCCGATCAGCGACTCGATCAAGGAGACGTTCACGAAAGTCTACGGGCTCAACCCTGATAAGCGCTGGCACACGGTACCCGCGGGTCTGGCCTATTGGCCATCGTTCGAAGTCGATAAGGACTATGCCGAGATTGCCCATCTACCAGAACTTGCCGTCGCCAAGGAGAGCGGCAAGTTTATCTTTCTATTTCTGGGGCGCCTTGAGCCTCGCAAAGGGATCGATGTGTTCCTTTCTGCTGTCCAGCATTTCGTGGAACGACATCCGATGCGTGATGACTGTCTCTTTGTCGTGGCCGGTAAGGATTGCATGCGACTGAGCGAGCGGTTGCACGAGTATCTCGACCGAGCGGCGAGAGCGCGCGTGCTGTTCACGGGCGAGCTATCGCTGGGCGATCGTGACAAGGTCTACAGTGCCGCCGATGTGGTGGTGTTTCCCTCGCGGTATGAGTCCTTTGGGCTCGTGCCACTCGAAGCATTTGTGCATGGCAAGCCGGTGATTGGCGCTAATGCGGGCGCCATACCTGAAGTGGTGCAACATGATCGCTCCGGCCTTCTCTTTGAGGACGGAGATCCGGGAGCCTTGGCGGATTGTCTTGAACGCCTATTGGATGATCGAGCGTTGTGCCGCCGTCTCGGGCAAGGCGCGAGGCATCGCATCCGGGAGTTGTCTTCGGCGAAGATGGCGCTGAGAAGCGAAGAGGTTTATCGCCTAGCAAGAGAGCGAACGTTTTATCGACAATATCACAACGTAACAATAAACGAGATAACCAAGGACAGTTCTCCAATATCTATTGATGAGAAATCATTGAGTTGGTTAGATGTTCCTCGCAAGGATTTCATTGATTACGTGATACATCGAGATCCATTACCATTTGACGAGGTTCCGCCTGACGATAATCAGTACATAAAGAAGCCGACATTCATGATAACCCAGATGCACCGTTTGTGGTTGACGGCGCGAATAATTGATAGCCACTTAGAGAAGAGAGAGAATGGTGTCTTTTTAGACGTAGGCGCATTTCCATTTTCGATGGCGATAATTCTCAGAGAGTATCTGAAATATAAGGGAAGAATTACGGCAACGATCAATTTGCCTCTTCGCGAGTCATGGAAAAGTGAATTAGACAGAAGAGCGATCCACGTTCTCTATGCGAACCTTGACCCGTATGTAAGGGCAACCGATGAAGACGAGAACGTCGAGGAAATGGTCAATGGCATTGAATTAGAAAGTGAGTCGGTGGATTTCATCAATTGTTCTCATGTAATTGAACATTTATATCATCCCTTGGAGATGCTGAAGGAGATGTATAGAGTGCTAAAAGTAGGAGGGAAGCTGCTAGTTTCCTCTGACAATGCTCTTATGCTTAACACACTATTACATCTCTGGTCGCTCAGTGACTTTCTGCATGAGCCTGTGGAGGGGACAGCGGCGATGTCGTTCGGCTTTTGGAGAGGACATAACAGATTTTTCACAGAAAAAGATACAGGGACCATGCTCAAAAAGGTTGGGTTCAGGATCATCGAGAATCATTTTTATGAAGTGTTGTACAACTCGTTCTGTGAGGACTACTTTCGCCATCCAATAGTGACAATACCTAGGTGGAGGGCAGATATCCTAACTCGAATTCCGGAACACCGGAACGAACTAATTGTAGTTGCTGCAAAATGAAGGCCGCGATTGGTATGTTAGGACGTCTTATGGCTTCGTCGTTATAAAGAGTCATTAAGCTCTCTCTTTCGGCGCTTTGGGTGGTGGTGCGTCACCCAGTGACGCAGGTCAGTGACTCGGGCAGACCTGGTGGACCACTAAGACGAATGCCGATTGGAAATACACCGCGGCATCATTGGGCGAGGCGATAGGAAAGGCGTGAGTCATGTCTGAATGGCGTAATGACGTATTGAAGACCAGAGTTGACCATGTATTCGAAAAGATTAAGACGATTCCAAGTGATCTCAGATCGGGGCGATGCTTAGACATTGGGTGCGGAATGGGTGGTGGTGTCATTGCCGCATTGAAGCACGGCGCTTCACTGTCCGTAGGTATCGACCGGAATCTGAATGAGTTTCAACATGATATGAATTTTGCGAGGTTTGGAGAGGCCTGTAATTTCTTTCAGGTCAATGCCGACCAAGCAGTGATGATCCAGGCCGACGTCTTTAAGTGTGATGTCTTTCGTGGCTATTTTGACTACTGTATCCTTGTCGACACAATTGAGCATGTCCCAAATCAGCGTGAATTTATTCGCTACGCATACAGATCCCTCAAGCCGGGAGGGGTCCTGCTAGTAGATACGTGTCCTTTGTACTATAGCCCGGTCGGACATCACCTATGGCAATGGTTCCCAAAGGAATCGGATCCGTGGGCGCATTTACGCTCAGACTTCGATGAGCGTTTGAAAGCGAAAGGAGTTGACCAATGGACAATCGAGCGTTATCGGCAACTAAACCGGGTGACATACTCAGAAGTGATAGACATGGTCTCAGAAGCTGGGTTTACTGTTGTGAGGACAAATCAGCAAGCGCCGCGTAGTGAAATGGTGAGTCTTTATGAGAAATATGGCGCTTTGATTGATGTCGAAATCCCTGTTCCGAAGGACTGTCTATTCCAGGACTGGATAGAGGTTGTGGCGAGGAAAGACGGGTGGTTAAAGCGTCTAACAAAAAGGCTCGGCCGTCGGGTGAGGAGGATAGCGGGCCGGTCTTGAAAGGTTAAGGAGGAATCGGGACAAGTGTTATGAACGGGAAGGCGCTCAGTAGAACTGTAATCTCACATGCCCGTAAGGCAGTACGAAGCCGTTACGTGCCTGCTCGGATTAGGGCGCTGTTAGTTTCGTTGGGGAGGTGGGCGCTGGGCATCCGGGTGTTCACCACGCTTGACGAGCTTGACGAGATGTTTCGAGTGCTTGAGCAGGCTGCGGCAGTCTCTGATGATGAGCTCAGGTCGAAATTTAAAATGTTTTGCATGGAAGTCGATACAGACGTTCCCAAGGATCCGTATTCTCGGGAATATCGAGATAGGCAATTTGAGTTATACGCACACATTGCGGGGAAAGCCTATTCTGTCCACAACGAAGTGTGTGCGTTCGACGTCGATAAGGCGGTAATTCGGCCATTCCCTTACTACACAGAAAGCACGGAGACGGTCGGCCATCACTTGATGGCGATAGGGAACATCATTCGTCTCATGAAACTGGAAAGGGGATCAAAGATCGTTGAATTCGGGGCGGGTTGGGGTAATGCAACATTGGCGCTCGCCACGATGGGCTTTGAAGTGACGGCTGTTGATATCGAGAAGCGGTTCTGCGAGCTGGTCAGCAAACGCGCCAAGCAGTCTGGTGTCAATGTGAATGTTGTCAATGCGGACTTTTCATGGATTGAGAAGATGGCGGAGCCGGCAGATGCCATCCTGTTCTTCGAATGCTTCCACCATGCGTCGGACCATCTTGCCCTGTTGGGGGCATTGAGTAAGGCTACAAAAGGAGATGCACGAGTCTATTTCGCGGCCGAACCGATTGTTCCGGATTTTCCGATTCCATGGGGGCTCCGGCTTGACGGCGAGTCTCTTTGGGCGATTAGAAAGAACGGCTGGTTGGAGCTTGGATTCAACGAGAGATATTTCGTGAGGACTCTGGAATCACTTGGGTGGAGCGTGCGGAAGCATGTAGTGGACGGGATTCCCTGGAGTACGGTGTTTGAGGCAAGAAAGAACGTGTCCGAGAGCAAATCAAACACCACTCGCGCCACTGACAAAGAGACCTGTTGTACTCATGGCAGTCCTCTGGCACCTGTTGAGACGCCATATCTTCCTGAGCGGATGGTGAAGGTCAACGGCCGAATTAGCTACGCACATGGCCTCGAGGGAGATTTCTTGGTGTTGAATACAGACACGGGTGTATCAAGGGCGATTTGTGACAAGGGGACGTGGGCCGCTGAAGACGTGGCGCTCTTCAAGCGGTTGATCAAGCCTGGAATGTATGTGGCCGATATTGGCGCTAACTTAGGGCATCACGCCGTAGTCTTCTCGAAACTGGTTGGCCCGGAGGGAAAGGTCGTCGCTTTTGAGCCACAGCGGCTCATGTTTCAATTGTTAGGTGCCAATCTAGCCCTAAATGGGTGCACCAATGTGGATGCTCGTCAGTGTGCTGTGGGTGAGCAGCGGGGCTGGATCAAGCTGTGGCCTGTTGATTATAAGAAGCCTGCCAACTTTGGCGGTCTCGGTGTTGGCCGTCATCAAGGCGAGCTGTCCTTCGACCATGCCGGGGAGGATGTTGAGTGTCTGACCAGCGATGAATTGCTGCTACCTATGAGGCATATTGAGTTCATCAAAATCGATGTTCAATCCTACGAGATATACGTATTACGTGGCGCAGCGGAACTACTTAGAGAATTCAAACCGATACTTTTCCTGGAGGTCTCGCCCCACTGGATGCAGCGCACAGGGTATGATTATCGCGAGATTTATCAATTTCTCTGGGAACGCGGTTATAAGATATACGAGCCTCATAGGTCATTGACGAAACCCGTAGGGATAAGGGAGTGGAGTGGCGATGAGAATGAGGACTGGGATTTGTTGGCTTCGACCACCTCTGTCAGTTAGGGGTTTTTGAATATTGCAAGACAACAGGCTCCAGGTCCTGTGAAGAGAAGGGAAGCGAACGTGGCATGTCAGGGAGAGGTACGATGAAACGAACGGCGCTCATTACCGGCATCACGGGTCAGGACGGGTCGTACCTTGCCGAATTGCTGCTCGGGAAAGGCTACGACGTCGCTGGGATGGTTCGGCGATCCAGTGTTGAAAACTTCGAGCGGATCGATCATATCAAGGACCAGACGCGCCTCATTCAGGGGGATTTGACGGATCAGTCGTCGTTGGATGAGGCGATTGAGGGCATCCAGCCCGATGAGGTCTACAATCTCGCTGCGCAATCATTCGTCCCGACATCCTGGAACCAGCCCACCTTGACCGGTGAAGTGACGGCCATGGGCGCCACGAGGATTCTTGAGGCCGTCCGGAAGCATAAGCCTGATGCGAGGATGTACCAGGCGTCCAGTAGTGAAATGTTTGGAAAGGTCCGCGAAGTTCCTCAAAATGAAAAGACCCCGTTCTATCCCAGAAGTCCTTACGGCGTCTCCAAAGCCTATGCGCACTACATCACGGTCAACTACCGGGAAAGCTATAACCTCTTTGCGGTCTCCGGGATTCTCTTTAACCACGAGTCGCCTCGCCGTGGTCTTGAATTCGTCTCGAGAAAGGTGACCGACGCGGTTGCGCGGATCAAACTGGGCCTCCTGAAAGAGCTGAGGATGGGCAATCTTGACGCCAAGCGGGACTGGGGCTTTGCCGGGGATTATGTGGATGCCATGTGGAGGATGCTCCAGCGGGACACGCCCGAGGATTACGTGATCGCGACCGGGCGGACGCACGCGGTGCGGGATATCCTTCGCGTGGCCTTTGGGGCGGTTGGACTTAACTGGGAGGACCACGTTGTGATCGATCCCGCGCTCATCCGCCCGGCCGAGGTCGATTTGTTGATCGGCGACGCCTCCAAGGCCAAGCAGACGCTCGGTTGGGAACCCACGGTCTCGTTCGAGCAATTAATCGAGATGATGGTGCAGGCCGACCTCAAACGGATCAAGAAGGCTCTGGTGTGAGGGTTCTGATCACTGGCGTCAACGGCTTCGCCGGGAGCCATCTTGCCGAGCATCTGCTGGGAGAGGGATACGACGTTGCCGGGACGGTGCTCCACGCCGGTCACGTCGAGTCCATCGCGGCGCTTCGGGATCACCTGCGTCTCTATGAGGCGGACGTGACCCGGCCCGAGACCCTGGGCGACGCGATCGCCAAGGAGCGGCCCGAGCAGGTCTACCACCTGGCGGGCGTCGCCTTTGTCAAGGACTCCTGGACGGATCCCGAAGGCACGTATCGCACGAATTTTCTCGGCACGTTCCACCTGTACGAGGCTCTCGCGCGATCCGAGATCGAGGCGCGGGTGCTCTTCGCGAGCTCCGCCGAGGTCTACGGGGCCGTTCAGGGCTCGGAGCTGCTGGGAGAAACGTTCCCCCCGCGGCCGATCACGCCTTACGCGGTGAGCAAAGCCGCGGCCGAGCTGTTGGGTGTTCAGTATGGCGCGTCGGGACGGATCAGCGTGTTATGCGCCCGCGCGTTCAATCACATCGGGCCGCGACAGGATCCACGGTTCGTGTGTGCGAATTTTGCCCGCCAGATCGCGGAAATCGAGGCGGGAAGGCAGCCGCCGGTCATCCACGTTGGCAACTTGGACGTGGCGCGCGATTTCACCGACGTGAGGGACATTGCGAGGGCGTACCGGCTCATCATGGAGCACGGCCGGCCGGGCGAGGTCTACAATGTGTGCTCCGGAGAGGCGTGCTCGATCCAGACGATCTTGGACCGGCTTCTCGGGTTCGCGAACATCCCCATTCGGGTGGAGGTGGACCCCTCGCGCGTGCGACCCGTGGATATTCCGGTGTTGCGAGGTGATCCGTCGAAACTCGAGGGGCTGGGCTGGCGCAGGACCATTCCGCTCGACCAATCGCTGAGGGATATCATCGCGGATGCGAGGGCGCGTCTCGCGGGGGCGCGGTGACGGATCGGTCCCCTGTTCCGGCAGAAGAATGAAGATTGCGATCGATGTGCACAAGATTGCGGGGCGGCGCAGCGGGATCGGGCAGTACACGGATCACATCGTTGGCTGCCTGGTCAAGCAGCACCAGGGTCATCGGTACTTTCTGTGCCATTACGGATTGCACCCTTCTGCAGTGGGTCGCTGGATACAGGGTGGGGATGTTGCGGCCTGGGAACATGCGCGTGCGCGTGGGTTCACCGGGGTCGGATTTCCCTTTCGGAAAGTGGCAAGGATGTATTCATCCGCCTGCACGAGGGTTGTGATGCGGCGCACCCCGGTGGACCTGTTTTGGGGACCGAACTACCGCACGTTGGTTGGCCCGGCATTCAAGACCGCCGTGACGATCCACGACATGGCCCATCACCACTATCCGCAGTATTTCCCCCGGTCTGTCCTGTTCTACCTGAAGCATCGGCTGCGAGGGGTGGCCGCTCGCTCTCACCTGATTCTGACCGACTCCGAGCACTCTCGCCGCGATATCGTCAATTATCTGGGTCAGAAACCTGAAAAGGTTGTGGTCGCCTATCCCGGGGTCGACCGGAGTTTCCGCCCTCTATCCGATCCCGAGACACAAGCCGCAGTCAGGACTCGGTATCACCTCCCGGAGCGGTTCCTGCTGTTTCTCGGCACGCTGGAGCCGCGGAAGAACCTCGTGGGGTTGCTCAAGGCGTTCGCGCGAGCGCGCGAGCGGGGCCTCGACGCACCGCTCGTGCTCGCCGGCGATCCCGGCTGGATGTACCGCGACGTGTTTCGGACGATTCGGAGTGAGGGACTTGAGAAAGCTGTGATCACTACTGGCTATGTCCGGGACGAGGACCGCCCGGCGCTGTATTCGATGGCCGAGGTGTTCGTCTACCCCAGTTTCTACGAGGGGTTTGGGCTGCCGGTCCTCGAGGCCATGGCGTGCGGGACCCCGGTCATCACCTCGCGGGTCTCCTCGCTTCCCGAGGTCGGCGGCGAGGCGGTCAGGTACGTCGATCCGATGTCGACCGGCGACATCGCGTCGGCAATTCTGGAATTGTGGCAGAGCGACTCGCTGCGTCAGACGCTCCGTGAACGAGGATTGAAACAGGCCGCAGGGTTCACTTGGGATGCGTGCGCCCGGACGATCCTGAGTGCCTTTGAGGGCGTGGTCTACGGAGTCGTGCGATGAGCCGACCCTCGGTTCTCGGTGAATTGAGAAATCCCGTTTGGGATGCTACGCTCAAGGCGTTCGTTGGGCGCTGAGTCTTGTTCGGTTGCGTCGGTGAGTATGGAGGTCGTGGACGATGCGTGATTTGGTCGCCAAACGAGTGTTGGTAACAGGCGGGGCGGGCTTCATCGGCTCGCACTTGTGCGCGCGGTTGCTGGCCGACGGCGCCGAGGTGTTGTGCGCGGACAACTTCTATACCGGCCGCCGCGCGAACGTTGCGCACTTGCTCGACAACCCGCGATTCGAACTCGTCCGCCACGACGTTTGCTTCCCGCTCTACGTCGAGGTGGACGAGATCTACAACCTGGCGTGTCCGGCGTCACCGATCCACTATCAGCACGACCCGGTGCAGACCACCAAGACCTCGGTCCACGGCATGATCAATATGCTCGGCCTGGCCAAGCGCGTGAAGGCCAAGATTCTCCAGGCGTCCACGTCCGAGGTCTACGGCGACCCTGATATCCATCCGCAGACCGAGGGTTACTGGGGGCGCGTGAACCCGATCGGGCTGCGGGCGTGTTACGACGAGGGCAAGCGGTGCGCCGAGACATTGTGCTTCGACTACTATCGCCAGCACCGGCTGCGGATCAAAGTGGCCAGAATCTTCAATACCTATGGTCCCAGGATGCATCCTCACGACGGGCGCGTGGTGTCCAATTTCATCATGCAGGTGCTGGAAGGACGTGACGTGACGGTCTACGGGAACGGGAGCCAATCACGGAGCTTCTGCTACGTGGACGACCTCGTCGAAGGACTGATCCGCCTGATGGCGAGCCCCGATGACGTCGTCGGTCCGATCAATCTCGGGAATCCGAACGAATTCACCATGCTGCAACTCGCGGAGCGGGTGATCGCGCTCACGGGCGCAAAGGCTAAGATCGTGTTCCAGCCCCTGCCTGCCGACGATCCCAAGCAGCGGTGCCCGGATATCTCCGTGGCCAAGCACATGTTGGGGTGGGAGCCGACTGTGGGACTCGATGCGGGACTTCGCCAAACCATTGCCTACTTCACAGAACTGCTGAAGGCGGGTGGTCGGTGAAGGGGTTGTATCGCAAGGCCCGCGCGGGCGAGATCAAGCAGTTCACGGGCGTGAGCGATCCCTACGAAGAGCCCTTCGAGGAAGGTCATCCGGAAGCTGGAGGAACTGGGCTGGCTGGGACGGTAACGCTTGGCTGACGGGATCATGGTGTCGCGTGAGGCGACAGGGGAATGCCCAAGCGCGTGGCAGCCGCGGCGAGTCGCTCGTCGTAGCTGGCGAGCGAGATGTTCGCGCGCTGATTGCGCAGGAAGACCATGGATGCCAGGTGCAGGGCGTCGAGCGTCCGAACGACGAACGGATACGGTTCGAGGGCTCTGGCCAGAACCGGGGGAGCCAGTTCAAGGAATGCGATCCGACTCAGGAGGTTTCTGGCGTGGTCGCCGTGGGATTGGCCCAGATGTTTGGCGTGGATGCGGGTCCAGACTTCGTATTCCAACAGCCGACTGGACACCAGTGGTTCGCGCCACAAGGCCTCGGGGGGGTAGCGGTCTTCGGCCAGAATCTGCGCGAGGGCAACGGACGTGTCGAGGTAAATCAACGGTCTCTGCGGTCTTCCGCGAGTTCGTCGAGCAGTTCGCGAAGCGGCGCCACGGGCGCCCGAGGCGGGGGGCCTTCCGCGACCAGCGTCGGCGCCGTCAACCATCCCTTTCGTACGGCGTCGGCCAACAGGGCGTCGGTGAGTAACTCGCTTCTGCCGGGTCGCGGCGGGACCAACTCTGCGACCACGCGATCCCGATCGGTCACGAGGATCTCTTCACCACCAGCCGCCAGACGGACGTATTCGCTCAGTCGATTTTTGAGGACCTTGAGCCCGACGGCACGCATGCGTATAAAGTAGCGTCCGGAAGCTACCAATGTCAAGTGCGCGGTTTTCCGTCATGAATACTCGGTGATGCCGTTGGTAGCCTGACCGCGATGCGCATCCTGATCGTCTCCATGTCGTTCCCGCTGCCTCCCAAATCCGGGGGGCGGCTGCGCGTGTTCAACCTGCTCAAACACCTCGCTTCGCGCCATCGCGTCACGCTGCTCACGCTCGCGGACTCGGCCGAGGACGTGGCCACACATATCCCGGACCTGGAGCGGCTGGGCGCTCGGGTCATCGTGGTTCCGTGGCGCCCCGGACCCGGGGCCTTGGCTGGACGGGTCATCCGGAACGCCGCCTGGCTCGGGGTCCTGCCGCTCAGTGTGCTCAACAAGCGCAGCCCGGCGCTTGCCAAGGCGCTGCACGAGCTGCTGCAACGCGAGTCGTTCGACGTGGTGCAGATCGAGTGGATCCAGATGGCCCAACACGTCCACGACAGTGACTGGCCGCTGCTCGCGCGGCGGGGGGTGCTGGTCGAGCACGACGTGGCCTGGCTGCCGTTGCAGCGCCGGGTCGCTGTGGCACGGGGGATCGGGCGGTGGTTCTGGGCCCGCGAAGCGCGTTTGATGCGCGCCTATGAAGAGGCGGTGTGGCGGCGGTTTGCGGCTGTTGTGACCATGTCTGACCAAGACGCCCAACACGTGCGGCCGGTCACGGATCGGGTGAACGTGGTGCCCAACGGCGTGGACGTGGCGCACTACGCGGAGTGCGTGGAGGCGAAAAGGGACGACCGGACTCTGTTGTTCGTGGGCTGGTTTCGGCACGATCCCAACGTGGACGCGCTGCGGTATTTCTTGGAGTCAATCTACCCCCGCCTCGCCGAGCGCCATCCCGACGTCACATTGCGGGTCGTAGGCAGCCACCTGCCGCGCGCCGTCGAACGGTTGGCCTCGCGTCGGCCGTCGGTCGAGTTGTCCGGATACGTCGAGGACGTGCGACCGGTGCTGGCGCGGGCCGCGGTGAGCGTGGTCCCGCTGCGCGTGGGCGGAGGGACCCGGCTGAAGATCCTGGAGTCCATGGCCGCGGGCACGCCGGTCGTGACCACGTCGATCGGGTGTGAGGGGTTGGACGTGGAAGCGGGCCGACACCTGCTGGTGGAGGATTCACCGGAGGGGTTCGCCGGGTGCGTCTCGGACCTGCTAACCGACGAAGGCGCACGGCGACGCCTGGCGCGGGAGGCTCGATCACTGGTGGAGTCGCAGTACGACTGGTCACGGTCGGCTCAAGAATTGGAGCGAGTGTATGAGGCAGTGTCGGGGAGTGGTTAGCCGGTTTACCGGTCCGCCGGTTCGCCGGTTCGCCGGTTCAGGAGCATCGAGCACCCCAGTGTGTCCCTCTTTAACCGGCCAACCGGTCCGTTTGATTTTTATTGGTCGATAGATTAGCCTTCACCACCATGCACGATCGGGATACACGTCCGGGGGCGTCGCTCATCATCCCGGTGCACAACGAGGCGATGAACATCGCGGACCTGGTCAAGCGCGCCCGGGCCGCGCTCGCGCCCGACGATGAAGTCCTGGTGGTGGACGACGGCTCGACCGACAACAGCGGGCAGTTGGCGCGCGACGCCGGGGCACGAGTTGTCAGCCACCCCTACCGGATGGGCAACGGCGCCGCGATCAAGACGGGGATCCGTCAAGCCCGCGGCGGCGTCCTGGTGATGATGGACGGGGACGGCCAGCACAACCCCGCCGACATCCCGCGCCTGCTGGCCCAAATCGGGCCCTACGACATGGTGGTAGGCGCGCGCGCCGGCGAGTCCCAGAGCGACGTGCACCGCTGGCTCGGGAACCGATTCTACAACGTGTTCGCCTCCTACCTCACCGGCCGAAAGATTCTGGATACCACGTCGGGGTTCCGGGCGATCAAGGCGGGCTTGGCCAAGCGATTCGTGTATCTGTTGCCGAATGCGTTCTCGTATCCGACCACGCTGACCATGGCCACGATCCGCGCGGGTCACAGCGTCACGTTCGTGCCCATCGTGACCGCACGGCGCAAGGGCGAGAGCAAATTGCACCCCATCCGCGACGGATTCCGGTTTTTGGTCATCATGTTCAAGATCTCCACGCTCTATTCCCCGATCAAAGTGTTCCTGCCCGTCAGCGCCGTATTTTTCCTGACCGGCTTGTGTTATTACTTCTACACCTTCCTCGAATTCCGCCGCTTTACCAACATGTCCGCCCTGCTGTTCATCAACGCGGTGATCATCTTCCTGATGGGCCTGGTGTCGGAGCAGATCGCGCAGATGCGGTTTGAGCATAGCGAACGCATGGACCAGCACGACTCGGAACCGTGAGTCATGAAATCCCCCCCTCCCCCCCTTTTTCAAAGGGGGGTAATGGGTAGCCGCTGACCAGAGGTCCTTCAAGGACCGTCAAGTCCCCCCCCTTTAACAAAGGGGGGAGGGGGGGATTTGCTGACCTTGCCCCGCTTAACGTCTGTTACTTCGGCACCTACTCGTCTGGCGAAGGTTATCCCGTCAATCGCGTTCTCATCGAAGGGCTGCGGAGGGCCGGGGCCGTGGTCTGGGAGTGCCGGGCCTCAATGACGGGGGACGAGGGGCCGGCCGCAGCGGAGCGATGGAAGGCGGCGCGGGGTCCGCTGGCGTGGCCCTGGCTCGGGGCGCGGTGGGCCTGGGCGTGGGCGCGGTTGATGTTTCGGTTCCTGATCGGTCCTCGTACCGACATCGTTATCGTCGGGTATCCGGGCCATGTGGACGTGTTACTCGCGAGCCTCCTCACACGGCGGCCGGTGGTCCTCAACGCCCTCTTGTCTCTGCACGACACCGTGGTTAACGACCGCAAACTGCTCGCCGAACGGTCTCTCGGCGCCCGTATCCTGCACGCGCTGGACCGGCTCGCGTGCCGCGTCGCGGACCTCGTGCTGTTGGATACCCAGGCGCACATCGACTACTTCCGCGCGGAGTTCGGGTTGCCCGCGGAGCGGTTTTATCGGGTGTGGGTCGGGTCCGTGCGCGAGGGGCGACTGGTCGCCCCTCGCGCGTCCGGGACGCCGCATCGCGCATTGTTCGTCGGGACCTTCATTCCGCTCCACGGCGTCGGAGCGATCCTCGATGCCGCGACGCGGCTCGAACAATCCGACACGCGAGTCACGGTTCGTTTGATCGGGCGCGGGCAGGAGCTTGCGGCCATCGCGGAGCGGATCCGGCAATCACGCCTCTCCGGCGTCGAGCTGGTCGATAGCTGGATCAGAGGGGAGGATTACGAGCGAGAGCTGGCCGAGGCCGATATATGCCTGGGCATCTTCGGCGCCACGGCCAAGGCGCAACGCGTGATCCCCTCCAAGGTCTACGACGCGCTGGCCGCGGGCCGCCCCATCATTACCGCCGACACCCCGGCGATCCGCGAGCTGCTGACCCACGGCCAGGATGCGTGGCTGTGCCCGGCCCACGACGGCGCCGCGCTGGCCGAGGCTATTCTCACATTGGCCCGAGACGAAACGCTTCGCGGGTGTCTGGCCCGCGGTGCGCGCCGCACCTACGAGACGCGGTGTTCGCCGGAGGTGATTGGGAGGGACGTGGTGGCGAGATTGGAAGGGCTGGTTAGGGAAAAAGGCGTTATCCGATGAACGTTGTTCGTTGTCCGGTCAACCGACAACCGACAACGAATTTCGAACTACTTCAACGCCTTGACGTCCTTCAGCACCTGATTGTGGTGATCGTCGACTTTGACCTTGGGGTAGATCTTGGCGATCTTGCCCTGTTTGTCGATCAGGAACGTGGTGCGCTCGATGCCCCAGTATTCCTTGCCGTACATCTGTTTGAGCTTGTACACGCCGTACGCTTTGGAGGCGGTTTGGGTCTCATCGCTCAGCAAGGGGAACGACAGGGAGAACTTGTCGCTGAACTTTCGGTGTGAGTTCAGGTTGTCGAGGCTCACGCCGAGAATCGCCGCGCCCGCTTTTTCATAGTCCTTCGAGGTATCCCGGAACCCGCACGCCTCGACCGTGCATCCCGGCGTGTCGTCTTTGGGGTAAAAATAGAGCACCACCGCCTGTTTCCCCCGGAACTCCTTGAGCGAGATCGTCTTGCCGGTGCTGGCCGGAAGCGAAAACTCCGGAGCGGAATCACCCTCTTTGAGCGGCTGGTCGGTCCGTGTCCCCATGGCTATTTCTTCTCCTCTTTGGTCACGGTGACCTTCTTGCTCGCCTCCCAGGCCGCGGAGTGGTTGGGCGCCTCCAGCGCCCGCAGGGTGGTGGACTCGTCCAGCGCGATGGTGAACGTCACCACCGGGCGGGTGAGCACCGGCGTCAACGTGGCCCGCGCGAGTTCCACCTCGTCGGCATAGAGCGCGATCCACTGGACCGCGTGCTCCGACAACGAGGGGTGCGGAGCCTTGCCCACCGTGATCGTCACCTTGAAGGGTTCGCCCGCCTTCACGGCGTCCGGGGCCTCGATGAGGGGAGTGTGCGCGTCGTTGGCCGTCCGGTTGATCTTGCTGTAAGGGCCTTCGGCCCCCGCCGGTTCCAGCACCGCCGACAGCACCAACGCGCACCACGCGACCACCAGCACTCCCAGCAATCGGATCATCGCGAAACTCCTTTCCTGGATGAACGGATCAAAGCGAGTTTACGAGTTGACGTTTTTGGTGGACGAGGAATTTCCTGCGAGCGTTTCGATGTTGAATCGGAGGACTTCGACGAGACGTTTGGCTTGTTGGGTGGGGCTGGCGGCTTCCAGGAAGAGTTGTTTTTCGACGGAGGTGAAGGGCAGTTCGGAGCAACAGATGTTGAGAAAGGCCGGCTCGTGGACGACGCGTTTGAGAAAGACCTCGATCTGCGAGGCGCGGCCGATGAGCTTGCCGAACTCTCTCACCAGGCCGTGGAGTTGGCACTTGAGCTCCGAGGGCAGCGGACACGGCTCGTCGCCTTCGTGAAACGGCTCGACCCAGGCCTGGCGGTACGGCGCGTCGCAGAACTGTTCGCGGACCGTAAAACGCGTGAGGCCGAACAATGTGATGTTGAACCTCCCGCCGTCCATCTGCTGCACCGCGGTGATTTTCCCCGCGCACCCCACCGAGTGGATCGCCGCGTCGTTGCCGTAATAACGCTCCTCCCACCCGTCCTGGAGCAGGATCATGCCGATGATCCGCTCGCCGTCCAACGCGTCGCGCACCATGGCGCGGTATCGAGGCTCGAAGATGTGCAGGGGCAACGCGACGTGCGGAAAGAAGACCAGATCGGGGAGAGGGAACAGCGGAATGACTTTGGGGAGGGCCATCACCATCGTGTCTCCGACGGAGAGTTGGCGGTACTGTACAAATCGCACCCAAAAAATGTCAAGCTCATGAGCCTGCCGGGAATGGTCATCCGCTGCGTTGCCGCTGCGCATCCGCTGCTCACGTACGACCCAGTACGCTGCGCTGCGGTGCTCGCGGCGCCTTGCGGCTGACGCATTCCTGGCAGGCTCCGCATTCGCGGTCGAACCTCAGATAAGTTGAATTTTAGCACCTCTTCTCCTATACTCCCTGCGCCGACGCGGGCAGCCTGAGGACGAAACAGAGAACTCCTGGCGCGGCACGGACAAGAGCTTGCCGACATTGACAGGTTGCTCAAAAAGCTCCAGCCGCAAGGCCGCAGCGAGGAGGAGACCGGAGCGTACTGGGTCGTACGTGAGGATCTCCGACGAGCGAGAACGCAGCGGATGGACTTTTTCAGCAACCTGCTGAGGTCCGAGATGGATTCCACACTCTCATGGTCTGCCATGAAACGGAAGGTCACCGTAAAGACCGTGCCGGTCTATGCGTTGGCGATCGCGTTGGTGTGGCTGGCCCAGCCCGTGGCGCGGTGGTTCGCGGTCGGCGTGGTGATCGTGGTGCTCGGCGAGGCGATCCGCGTGTGGGCGGCGGGACACCTGTATAAAAACGAACGCGTGGTGACCAGCGGTCCGTACGCTTACGTGAAGAATCCCTTGTACCTCGGCACGTTCCTCATCATGGTGGGCTTGTGCGTGATGGCTTCGAACTATGTCCTATTGGCGATCGGTGTGGCGGTGTTCGTGGCCTACTACGCGCCGTTCAAGCAGCGTCGGGAATCCGACCGGCTGCGGGAGCGGTTCGGGGACGCGTGGGTGCGGTACGACCATGACGTGCCGGCGTACCTGCCGCGCCTGACGCCTTACCCTGCTCGCGAAGACAAGCCCTGGCAATGGGCGGCTTTCATTCGAAACGACGAACACGGCACGGTGCTGGCCGTGATGCTTGGGATCGTGGTGCTGGCCTGGAAGCTCTGGAGCGTCTCGGCCGCATGACGGGGAGCCTGCCCGGGAATGGTCACCTGCGTCGTTGCCGCTGCGCTTCCGCTCCTCACGTACGAACGAAGTACGCTCCGGTGCGGTACTCGCGGCGCCTAGCATCTGACCCATTCCTGGACAGGCTGTGTTGAAGGATGTCGGCCGCGCTATCGCGCGAGGCGATCGCCCTTTCCAGCCCCCGGTACATCCGCCGCGGGCGGCCGTGGCAGCCCGACATTCTGCTGGTGGACCACCAGGGGCGCAGCGTGATCGTGAAGGATTACGCGCCCCGCAAATGGATCTACCGCGTCGGGGTGGGGCTGTATTCGGTCTGGCGCGAAGCAACGATCTATGAATTGCTCGACGGGATTGCCGGTGTTCCACGGTTTGTGGGCCGGATCGACCGCTACGCGTTGGCGACCGAATACATCCCGGGGAAGGGAGCCGGAGAGGCGCAGCCCGGCGAGGTCGGTGACGCGTTTTTCGATCGACTTCACGAGACGGTGGAGGCCGTGCATCGCCGCGGGGTGGCGTTGTGCGATTTGCGGAACATGAACAACGTGTTGATCAGCGATGGCGGCGATCCGTACGTGATCGACTTTGCGGCGGCGATTCGACGGGGCGCCCGCTGGAACCTGTTGCTCAACGGCCTGTTTCGGGTCTTTGTGCAGGACGACCGCTTGGGGGTGATCAAACTCAAGCGACGGTTGGCGCCGTACCTGGTGACCACCGAGGAGTCCAAGCGATACCGCAAGGGGGTGTTCATGCAGTCGCAAGCCATTGCGCTGCGGAACTGGGGACGACGGTGGTTGAAACGGCTGGTGGGGATGAAGGCCGGTTAGCCGAGGGAGAACCATGCGACGGGCATTGATCAGCGTGTCGAACAAAGACGGCGTGGTGGATGTGGCCAAAGGTCTGGTCGCCTTGGGGTTCGAGATCGTGTCGACGGGCGGGACGGCCAAACTCCTCCGCGAGCAGAAGGTGGCGGTGCGGGACGTCTCCGAGATCACCGGGTTTCCCGAGATGTTGGACGGTCGGGTCAAGACGCTGCATCCCAAGGTCCACGGTGGTCTGTTGGGGCGGCGCAGGCTTCCCGAGCACGTGGAGCAGATGAAGCGCCACGGGATCGACCCAATCGACGTGGTGATCGTGAACTTGTATCCCTTCGAAGCGACCATCAACAAGCCCGGCTGCACGTTCGACGAGGCGATCGAGAACATCGACATCGGCGGTCCCTCGATGTTGCGGTCGGCCGCCAAGAACTTCGAAGAGGTCGCCGTGGTGGTGGACCCCGCCGACTACCCGCGGCTGCTCGATGAGCTCAAACGACC
Source organism: Nitrospirota bacterium (assembly GCA_040757335.1). Classification (NCBI taxonomy): domain Bacteria; kingdom Pseudomonadati; phylum Nitrospirota; species Nitrospirota bacterium. Next base: position 66,840 of record JBFLXB010000012.1, read on the forward strand.
GGAGGGCGTTAGCCGCGAGACCCGGATGTTGTTCGCGCGAAAGGTGTTCGCCCACACCTCGCGCTACGACGGCCTGATCGCGCTGTACCTTGATCGCGGCGCGCCGGCCGCGGAACCCGCGACCCGGTTTCCCCAGACGCTGGTGCTGCGGTACGAAAAACTCCAGAACCTTCGTTACGGGGAGAACCCGCACCAGCAGGCCGCGGTGTATCGCGACCCGTCCGTGACCGAGGCGAGCACGGCGCGGGCTCGCCAGCTCCACGGCAAGGAGATGTCGTACAACAATTTCTTGGACGCGCACGCCGCGCTCGAGTTGGTCAAAGAGTTCGACACGTGCGCGGTGGTGATCGTCAAGCACAACAACCCGTGCGGTGTCGCCCTGGGCGCCACGCCGGCCGAGGCCTATCGCAAGGCCCGCGAGGGTGATCCCGTGTCCGCGTTCGGCGGGGTGGCGGCGTTCAACCGCCAGGTGGACGGCGAAACCGCGAAGGAAATCGGCTCCACGTTCATGGAGGTCATCGTGGCGCCGGGATTCGAGCCCGCCGCGGTCGAGGAACTCGGGCGCAAAAAGGCATTGCGCCTGCTCGACGTGGGGCCATTGAGCACGGGGCCCGCCGAGAGCATGGACTGTCGCAAGATCGTCGGCGGCTTGCTCTATCAGGAACGCGATCTGGGGCGGATCGACGACGTCCGCAAGCTGCGGGTGGTGACCACGCGCACGCCCTCCGCCGAGGAGTTCGACGCGCTCGCGTTCGCGTGGAAGGTCGCCAAACACACCAAGTCCAACGCCATCGTGTACGCGCGGCCGGACCGGACCATCGGTGTGGGCGCGGGCCAGATGAGCCGGGTGGACTCGGTGAAGATCGGCGCGATGAAGGCCGTGTTGCCGCTCGCGGGTACGGTGATCGCCTCCGACGCGTTTTTCCCGTTTCCCGACGGCATCAACGAAGCGGCCAAGGTGGGCGTGACCGCGGTCATTCAACCGGGCGGCTCGGTGAAGGACGAAGAGGTCGTGGCGGCGGCGAATCAGCATGGGATGGCGATGGTGCTCACGGGCATGCGCCACTTCCGGCACTGAGCCTGTCCATGAAGGGTCATCTGCGGCGTTGCCAGCTGCGCATTCGGTCCTCACGTACGACACAGTACGCTCCGGTCCGATGCTCGCCGGCGCCTTGCATCTGACGCCTTCCTGAACAGGCTCGCAGAGCAGGCGTAGCCTGCCTGCGGAAGGATTTCGAATCAACATCTTCTTCCTTCAACACAAGTCTTTCCCTCGCGGCCAGGGACGGCCGCTCTCTGCATTGGTCCCATCCGTCCCATTGGTCCCATCGGTCCTATCATGAAGATTCTCGTCATCGGTGGGGGGGGGCGCGAGCACGCGTTGGTTTGGAAGCTCGCGCAGAGTCCGCGCGTCCGCAGAGTCTTTTGCGCGCCGGGTAACGGCGGCATCGCGGCGCAGGCGACTTGCCTGCCGATCGCGGTGGACGACGTCGACGGTCTTCTCGCTGTGGTGGAGCGCGAAGGCATCGACTTGACCATCGTGGGACCGGAGGCGGCGTTGGCGGCGGGGGTGGTGGATCGATTCGTCGCCGCAGGGCGGCGGATCGTGGGCCCGAGCCGAGAAGCCGCGCAACTCGAGACCAGCAAAGCATTCTCCAAAGCGTTTTTGCAGCGACACGGCATCCCCACCGCTAAGGCGGCGGTGGTCCGATCGTTGGACGAGGCCCTGGCCGTTCTGGATCTGCATCCGCTGCCGGTGGTGATCAAAGCCGACGGACTCGCCGCCGGGAAAGGCGTGGTGGTGACGGCCGATCGCGAGGAGGCGCGCGGCGCGGTGCGCGCGATGATGGGCCAGCGGGTGTTCGGGACCGCCGGTGACACGGTGTTGATCGAAGAATGCCTTGAAGGGATGGAGGCCACGTGTATGGCGTTCTGCGACGGCCGATCGTTCGTCATGATGCCCGCGGCGCAGGATCACAAACGGGCGGAGGACGGCGATCGTGGACCGAACACCGGCGGCATGGGCGCATACGCTCCCACCCCCTTCGTCACGGCCGACGTGTTGGCGGCGGTGCGGGCGCGGGTGTTTGAGCCTGCGCTGGCGGGGATGGCGGCGGAGGGACGGCCCTACCGCGGGATCCTGTACGCGGGACTGATGCTGACGCGGGATGGCCCCAAGGTGCTCGAGTTCAATTGCCGGTTCGGAGATCCCGAAACACAGGTGGTGCTGCCCCTGTTGGAGAGCGATCTGGTCGAGGTGGGCGAGGCCATCGTGGACGGGCGGTTGGACCGGCTTCCCGTGCGCTGGAGCAACCGTACCGCGGTCTGCGTGGTGGTGACCGCCAAGGGATACCCGGGCGACTACCAACGGGGCGACGTCATCTCGGGCCTCGACCAGAGTCTCGATGACAGAACGTCCATCGTCTTCCACGCGGGCACGGCGCGTGAGGGCGGTCGTCTCGTGACCGCCGGAGGCCGCGTGTTGGGCGTGACGGGCGTGGACACGACGCTGGCTGCGGCGCGCGAGCGGGCGTATGCCCGCGTTCGAACGATTGCGTTCGGAGGGGCGGCGTATCGCTCGGACATTGCAGCGCGGGCGGTGACGCCGTCGTCGGCGTAGCCCGGCCATGAAGGGTCATCTGCTGCGTTGTCGCTGCGCTTCCGGTCCTCACGGTTTCGTAGGGGCGTATTGCAATACGCCCCTACAGGTCCGGTGCTCGCTCCGCCTTGCAGCTGACGCCTTCCTGACCAGGCTTTAGAAGAGGTGACTCAACAGTCTGACAGGTCGCTCCTCGCTCTTCGCTCTGGGGGGCTCTTTCGTCTGCCAACTCTCTCCCTGTTGATCGTAGGGGCGGTCGGTGGCGTTGCTGCGTTCTGGGTGTTGTTTCGGCTCGATCCGTTGTTCCGCGAGGCGATCGCGCCCTGGCGCACGCCGACGGTCCGGGCCGTCATGGAATGGGTGACTACGTTCGGGGAGGGCTGGCTGCTGGGCGTGGGGGCGCTCGCCATGGCACTGATCGCACACCGCGTGGGTCGGTCCGATTTGGTCCGAGCCGGACTGGTGGCGGTTCCGGCGATGATCGCCTCGGGCCTGTTTTCGCGCGTGATCAAGATCCTCACGGCCAGACCGCGGCCCAGCGCGGCGGCGGGAGCGCTCGACTCCTGGTGGCCGTCGCTGGACGCGGCGTACAACTCGTTCCCGTCGGGGCACGCCACGTCGGCGTTCACGTTGGCCGCGATTTTGGCCGTGGCGGCGCCTTCAGGGCGGTGGTGGTTCTATGTCGTGGCCGGGGTGATTGCCTTCTCCCGGGTCGCGGTCGACGCGCATTTTGTCTCGGACGTGGTGGCGGGCGGGCTCCTGGGCTGGGCGACCGGGCGAATCGCTTTGGCGGTGGCGGACCGGCGGTGGCCCGTGCGTGAAGGGCCGGGACGAGCGTGACCGCCGAGCGAGCAGGCGCGGCCGCGCTGTTGATCGGATGCGCGGCCTTGTTTTTCTGGGGATTGGGCAGCGTCCCGCTGTTCGACGTGGACGAGGCGGTGTTCGCCGAAGCCACGCGCGAGATGCTGGCCACCGGCGACTGGATTACGCCGCAATACAACGGAGTCGACCGCTTCGACAAGCCCATCCTGTTCTACTGGCTGATGGCGTCCTCGTTCGCCCTGTTCGGAGTCGGCGAGTTCGGTGCGCGGTTCTGGTCGGCCGCGTTCGGCGTCGGCCTCGTCGCCCTGCTCTTGGTATTCGCGTGGCGGCGGATGGGCCCGCGAGTGGGCCTGCTGTCGGGACTGGTTGCGGCCACGTCGCTGGAAGTGGTGGTGCTCGCGCACTCCGCGATCACGGACATGGTCCTGATTTTTTTTATCACCGCCGGCCTGCTCGCGTGGTTTGCCGCGGTGCAGGCCAGCGACCCGAGGGCGCGCGTGGACGCGGCGCTCGTTGGATCGGCGGCGCTGGCCCTGGCGGTGTTGACCAAAGGCCCGATTGGGATCGTGTTGCCGGGCCTGATTCTCACGGGGTTTCTCGTGCTCCGGGGCGGAATGCGGGAGGCGCTGACCAATCTGCCTTGGGGACGAATGCTGCTGGTGTTCTTGCTGGTGGCTGCTCCGTGGTACGCGTTGGAATTGCAGGCGCGAGGGTGGGCGTTCGTCGAGGGGTTTCTGTTGAAACACAACGTGCGACGGTTCACGGGCGTGATCTCCGGCCACGCGGGACCGGTGTATTATTATCTGCCGGTGGTGGCGGTAGGCCTCTTTCCCTGGACGGTATTTGCGTTGCCCGCCTTTCGCTGGGCATGGCCCTCCGGGTGGTGGGGGCTGCGCCGTCCGACCGACCGCGAGGCGCTCGCGCTTTTCCTGTTGGTCTGGGCCGGCGTGGTGTTTATCTTCTTCTCCGCGGCCGGCACCAAGTTGCCCAACTACGTGGCCTCGCTGTATCCTCCGCTGGCGTTGCTGGTGGGGATGTGGGCCGAGCGATTCGCCGCGCGGGCTCCGGGCGCGGATCGCTGGGTGGGCGGTGGGATCATCGTCCTGGTGGGCATCGCCCTGCTCGTGGCCATTGCGTTCGGAGGGCTGCCGTGGTGGCTGGAATGGGCGCGCGAGCGTTTTCCCAAGGCCGCGTACCTGCACCAGCCCATCGACGTTGGCTGGGGGCCTGCGGCGCTGGGAACCACGGTCCTGGTCGGTGCGGCGGCGATCGCCTGGCTGGCGCGACAGCGACGCCCCGCGGCCACCATCGGCGCGATCGCCGCAACCACCGTGTTGACGGTGGGGGTCCTGCTGACGGCGGTGGCGCCCGTTGCCGCGTCGGTGATCCAGGTGCCGTTGCGCGATATGGCGGTTCGCGCGGGCCTGGAGGCGGGGCCGGACGGCGGGATCGCGCTGTACGGATTGAACAAACCCAGCGTCGTGTTTTACGCGAAACGGGTGGTGACCGTGGTGGGGGAGAGCCGGCCGGAGGAGCTGGCCGCGTTGATGGTGCAAGACCGCAAATGGATGGTGATCACCAAGTCCGCGTGGGTCGAGCGGCTCAAGGGCGTGGCCGAGGTTTACGCGATCGAGACTCGCGGCGGCTACGTGTTGGCGTCGAACCGTTCCGGGTCCGAGGCGACTCCGACCGCGGTGAATGAGGCCCCAACCAATGCGCTCCGGTAACAAGTCGCCCGCGCTGTCAGTCGTCATTCCCCTCTACAACGAGGCGGACAACCTCGACGCGCTTGCGGATCGGGTCTTCGGCACCCTCAAGCGGTTTGAGCTGGACGCGGAAGTCCTGTTCGTGGACGACGGGAGTACGGACGACAGTGAGAAGATCTTTCGGCGCCTCTGCGAAGTCCACCCGCGTTTACGGGTGATCCGGCTGCGGCGAAACTTCGGCCAAACCGCGGCCATGGCCGCGGGGTTCGATCATGCGCTCGGGGCGGTGATCGTGGTATTGGACGGGGACCTGCAGAACGATCCCGACGACATCCCGCTGCTCCTCAAACGGCTCGACGAAGGATACGACGTGGTGAGCGGATGGCGGCGCGATCGAAAAGATCACTGGAGTCGGGTGTTGCCGTCGCGCTTCGCCAACTGGCTGATCGGCCGCGTCACGGGCGTGCGGCTGCACGACTACGGGTGTTCGCTCAAGGTGTACCGGGCGGACGTGATCCAGAATATTCCGCTGTACGGCGACCTCCACCGCTTCATTCCGGCGCTGGCGACCATCTACGGCGCAAAAATCGCCGAACAGCCGGTGCGTCACCACGAACGGGCCCACGGAACCAGCAAGTACACCTTGGCGCGGACCTTCCGCGTCATCATGGACCTCATCATCGTCAGTTTTCTCAAGAGCTACGCGCAACGCCCCATGCACGCCTTCGGGTGGGCGGGGGTCATTATGCTGGTGGTGGGTTTCGGGATCGACGCCTACTTGGCGTTCCAGAAGCTCGCGTTCGGCGCTCAACTCGCCAACCGGCCGCTCCTGCTCTTGGGGGCGGTGTTGATGCTCGCGGGATTGCAGATCGCGAGCCTGGGAATCCTCGCCGAGCTTCAGATCCGGACCTACCATGAGTCCCAGGGCAAGCCCATCTACACGGTTCGCGAAATCCTCGACGGTGAAGAGAGGACTCGCGGATGAAGAAGGTGTGGCTGCTTGCGCTCAAGCTCAGCGTCACGGTGGGCTTATTGGCGTATCTCTTTTCTCGGATCGACGTGGCGTCCGTCGCCGACCTCGTAGCGGGCGCATCCTGGGGGTGGGTCGTCGCGGCATTGTTCCTCTATCTGGCCTTACAGGGGCTGTGCGCGTGGCGCTGGTTGTTGCTGGCGCGCGTTTTGGATCTTGGGGGCACCTGGGCTCAGTTCGTCCGGTATTACTACGTCGGCATGTTCTTCAATCTGTTTTTGCCCACGGGCGTAGGGGGAGACGTGTACCGGTGCTACTACGTGGCCAGATCCGCGGCGGATTGGCGGCGGGCGATCCTCTCCGTGCTGGCGGATCGGGGCGTGGGCTTCGGGACGATGTGCGTGATCGCGGCGGTCGCGACCCTGACCTTCGGCCGCGTTCATCTGCCGGCTTGGATGGCGTGGGCGCTGGGAGGCAGCGTGTTGGGGGTGATCGCGCTCGCCGCGGTGGGGGTTACCGCGCGCGGTCCGTTCAAAGCGATACGAACGTCCGTCCCGTTGGTGGTCGAGTTCTTCAAGCGACCGGGTTTGCTGGCGGTGGTCACCGGGCTGTCGTTTTTGCTGCAGATCCTCGTCATCGTCGTCAGCATCTTCAACGGGATGGCATTGCAACTCGACGTGCCGGTCGCCTTCTACTTCATTTTGATTCCCCTGATCGCGGTGGCCACGATGATCCCGGTCAGCCTCAACGGGCTGGGGGTGCGCGAGGGCGCCTTCGTATTTTTTCTCGCCCAAGTGGGGGTGCCGGAAGCCCAGGCCCTGTCGCTCGCGCTGCTGTGGCTCGGCGTGGTCATTGCGTCGAGTCTGGTCGGCGGGCTCGTGTGGCTGGCCACTCCGGCGCCGCCGAAGCCGGTCGAGGCCGGCAACGCGCTCCGGCTTGACCCTGAAACAGCGCGATGATAGCTTAGGGCTTCTCAAGAAGGAGGGCGGGTGACCTCGACCGAGCGGCCGTTGGTGGGGATCGTGATGGGCAGCGACTCGGATCTTCCGACTATGGAAGAAGCCGGGAAGGCGCTCCGCGAACTGGGGGTTCCGTTCACCGTGACGGTGGCCTCGGCCCACCGGTCGCCGGATCTGCTGCGGTCGTGGATCCACGGCGTCGAGGCCGAAGGCGTGCGGGTGATCATCGCAGGAGCCGGAGGAGCGGCTCATCTGGCCGGTGTGGTCGCGTCAGAGACCGTGCTTCCCGTGATTGGCGTGCCGCTGGACTCGTCGGCGCTGCATGGTCTGGACGCGCTGCTCTCCACTGTCCAGATGCCGGGTGGTGTACCCGTGGCGACCGTGGCGATCGGTAAAGCCGGGGCCAAGAATGCGGGGATCCTGGCGGCCCGCATCCTGGCTCTGCAGGATGAGCGGCTGTCCAAACGCCTCGTGGAGTACCGCTCCAAGATGGCAAAATACGTTGAAAAGAAAGCGAAAGATCTGTTGTCGAGCAGGGCGTCCAACCAGTCGTAGACGTAGTCCACTCCCGCCTGTATCGGTTTCCGCTGTTCACCCAGATTCTTCTTGACTTGGGCTGTTGATCCACGCTATATTAACGCCGACTAATTTAGTCGCAGATTGAATAGGTCGGGGATGAAACCAGTCGTATTCAATAAAGGGGACGCGGCGTGTTAAAGCTCTCGAAGCGAATCGACTACGGTTTGCTGGCCATGAATCACATCGCGCTGAGCCACGACCATTCGGCCGTGAACACCAAGCGGATTGCCGATGAGTATCACATTCCGGTCGAGCTGCTGGCCAAGGTCCTCCAGCGGCTGGCTAAAAAGGGGCTCATCGTGTCGCAGAACGGTCCAAAGGGCGGGTACGCGCTGGCGCGATCCGCTACCGACATCACGGTGTCCGAAATCATCGAGGCGATCGAGGGTCCGATCATGCTCACGACGTGTTCGTTTTCCGGGAAAGGGGAGAGCGTCTGTGACCAGTGGTCGTGGTGCAATCTTCGGTCGCCCTTGCACAAGATTCAAGACGGCGTCCGCAAACTGCTGCAAGGAATGACATTGGCCGAGATGTCGCAAATCAGTCGGCAAGAGGAGAGTTCGCATGGCCTTGAAATTGCCCATTTATCTCGATAACCACGCCACGACGCCGGTTGATCCGCGCGTCCTCCAGGCAATGCTGCCGTATTTCACCGAGAAATTCGGCAACGCGGCGAGCCGCAACCACGCGTTTGGTTGGGAAGCCGAAGCCGGGGTGGAAGCCGCGCGCGCTCACATCGCCGACCTGATCCACGCGGACCCCAAGGAGATCGTCTTCACGAGCGGAGCGACCGAATCGGACAACCTGGCGCTCAAGGGCGTGGCTGGCATGTACCGCGAAAAGGGTGACCATGTCATCACGGTGGTCACCGAACACCGCGCCGTGCTGGACACCGCCAAACGCCTGGAGAAGGAGGGGTTCAAGGTCACGTACCTCTCGGTGCCGTCGAACGGCATCGTGAATCCGGACGACGTGAGGAACGCGATCACCGATCGCACGATCCTGATTTCGGTCATGATGGCGAACAACGAGATCGGGACGATCAACCCGGTCGCCGAGATCGGCAAGATCGCCAAGGAGCGCGGGGTGGTATTTCATTGCGACGCCACGCAGGGAGTCGGCAAGATTCCGGTGGACGTGCAGGCGATGGGAATCGACCTGATGTCCTTCTCCGCGCACAAACTCTACGGCCCCAAGGGCGTGGGCGCGCTCTACGTACGTCGGCGCAACCCGCGGGTCCGGCTGGCCGCTCAGATGGACGGCGGCGGACACGAACGCGGCATGCGGTCGGGCACGCTGCCGGTGCCGTTGATCGTCGGGTTCGGCGAGGCCTGCCGAATCGCCGGCGAGGTGATGCCCGAGGAATCCGCGCGGCTGACCGCGATGCGCGACCGCCTGCACGCCGGGATCCTGAAAGGGTTGGACGAGGTCTATCTCAACGGCCATCCCACGCAGCGGTTGCCGCACAACCTGAACATCAGTTTTGCCTACGTCGAGGGCGAGGCCATGCTGATGGGGCTGAAGGACATCGCGCTGTCGTCCGGTTCCGCCTGTACGTCGGCGACGTTGGAACCCTCGTACGTGTTGCGGTCGTTGGGCGTGGGCTCTGACCTGGCGCACTCGTCGATTCGGTTCGGGTTGGGGCGGTTCAACACCGATGAGGAGATCGATTTCGTGATCGAACGCGTCATCCAGGCGGTGACCAAGCTGCGCGAGATGTCCCCGCTGTACGAGATGGCGAAAGAGGGGGTTGATCTGAAGGCGGTCAACTGGTCGGCCCATTAACACGTAGCGGCGTTCGGAGGGGATAGTCATGGCTTACAGCGATAAGGTCGTTGATCACTACAACAACCCGCGCAACGTGGGGAGCTTGGATAAGAACGATCCCAACGTGGGCACCGGGGTCGTGGGCGCGCCGGAGTGCGGCGACGTCATGAAGCTGCAGATCAAACTCAACGAACAGGGCGTGATCCAAGACGCCAAGTTCAAGACGTTCGGGTGCGGCAGCGCCATCGCCAGCTCCAGTCTGGCGACGGAATGGCTCAAGGGCAAAACGATCGACGAAGCGGCGCAGATCAAGAACACCGACATCGTGCAGGAGCTGGCGCTGCCTCCGGTGAAGATCCACTGCTCGGTACTGGCCGAAGACGCGATCAAGGCGGCCTTGGCGGACGTGAAGAAGAAACAAGAGAGCCAGGCGGCTCAGCCTACTTCGGCCTCGTAACGCGGCTGCGCGGAACCTGTCCACTCTCATAGAAGGGCGGAACCTGTCCACTCTCATAGAAGGAAGGAGACTCATGGAATTTTCACTGGATATGGTTGATGAACCCAAAGCCGAAGGAACGTCGCTCAAAGTCACCCCCGCGGCGGCTACGGAAGCCAAACGATTGATCGAGCTCCAGGGCACGCCCGACATGGTGGTGCGCGTCGCGGTCCAGGGAGGCGGGTGTTCGGGCTTCACGTACCGTATGAACTTCGACACCAAGGTCTCGGAGTTCGACGAGGTCATTCCGGTCGAAGGGGTGAAGTTCGTGGTGGACGCGAAGAGCGCCTTGTTCCTGAAGGGCACCACGCTGGATTACGTCAACGCGTTGATGGGCGGCGGGTTCAAGTTCATCAATCCCAATGCGACGGGAACGTGCGGCTGCGGCGAATCGTTCTCCGCGTGACCATGGGCGCGCGGTGCGCTTGATCGGACCGACGGAGGGGGAGCATGACGGAGTCGGCGGTCACGAAGGCGCCCGGTGCGCATCCGGACTTTTTCACGGTGATGGGGTTACGGCGCCGCCTCGATGTGGATCTGCAGGCGCTTGAAGCCACGTATCACCGCCTAAGTCGCGAAGTTCATCCCGATTTCCATCATCACAAGCCGATCGAAGAACGCGAGCGACTGCTAGCAGAGTCGGCGCTCGTGAACAGGGCATACCGCACGCTGCGGGATTTTCACGAGCGCGTGGCCTACCTGATCGAGCTGGAAGGCGGGGAAGCACTCAAGCCCAAAGCTCCGCCCGAGTTGTTGGCGGACGTGATGGACACGCAGGAATTGCTGGAGGAGCGCAGGGCCGCGGGGCGCATCGCCGCAGGCCATCCGCTCGCGGCTCGCGTAAACCAGGAGGCCGACCGCTTTCGCCAGCGGTTGGAGCGACTGGAAGCGGACCTTCGGGCTCGCGCCGCGGAGTGGGACAACGTCGCGTCGTCCAACGGGGCGGGAGCCGACGACAGGCGGCGGGTGGTGAGCGCGCTGCAAGACCTTCTGGCGCAGCGGGTGTATCTGGTCAATTTGTTGCGCGATATCGAGTCGGCTCAAGCCGTAGGAGCGTAATGGCACGGATCGTCGGGATCGACCTCGGAACCACCAACAGCCTGGTGGCGTACATGGACCACGGCCGGCCCCGCATTATCGCGGACGGGTCGGACGCGCGTCTGGTGCCGTCGGTGGTGTCGATCTATGGCGACGGGCGGGTGGAGGTCGGCGTGGCGGCGAAGCGGCGACTTCTCACGCGGCCGCAGGAGACGATTTATTCGATCAAACGGTTCATGGGCAAAGGGTGGAACGACGTGCGCGATGAAACCGCGTCGTTCCCGTATCGCATTTCGTCGGAGCACAAAGACGTGGTGCACGTCCTCGCGGGCGGGCGCGCGTGGACACCACCCGAGATTTCGGCGTTCATCCTGAAAGATCTCAAGGCTCGCGCCGACGCGTTTCTCGGCGAGCCCGTGACGCAAGCGGTGATCACGGTGCCGGCCTATTTCAACGATACCCAACGCCAGGCCACGAAGGACGCGGGCCGGCTCGCGGGCTTGGACGTGCTTCGGATCGTCAACGAACCGACCGCGGCGTCGCTCGCCTACGGACTGCAGCAGCGCAAGCAGGGCTTGATCGCGGTGTACGACCTGGGCGGGGGGACCTTCGACGTCTCGATCCTCAAGCTCAAAGAGGGGATCTTCGAGGTGCTGGCCACGAACGGGAATACCCACCTCGGCGGCGATGATTTCGACCAGCGGCTCGCGGGGATCTTGGCCGACGACATCAAGCGCCGTCACGGGATCGAAATCACCGGCTCCCCCGATTTGATCCAGGAGGTTCGCGTCGCCGCCGAAGCCGCCAAGTGCCGGTTGTCCGAACTGGATCGAACCGTGGTGGAGATGCCGCTGCCCGGCGGAATCTGTTACAGCCTGGAAATCACCCGGGAGGCATTCGAGGCGGCGGTGGGCGATCTCGTCGAATCCACGCTCGGTCCCTGCCGCAACGCACTGGCCGACGCCAAGCTGGCGCCGAGTCAAATCGACGAGGTGGTCTTGGTCGGAGGGTCGACCCGCGTCCCGCTCGTGCGCCGACGCGTACAGGATTTTTTCAATAAGGTCCCCCACTCCGAGTTGAATCCGGACGAGGTCGTGGCGCTCGGCGCCGCGGTGCAGGCCGACATTCTGGCCGGCGGTATCCGCGACATGCTCTTGCTGGACGTCACGCCCCTGTCGCTCGGCATCGAGACCATGGGCGGCATTATGAGCGTGGTGATCCCGCGCAATACCACCATTCCCACGAGCGCCAAGGAGACGTTTACTACCTCGGTCGAGGGTCAGCGCGCGGTGGCGATCCACGTCCTGCAGGGTGAGCGCGAGTTGGTCAAGGACAACCGGAGTCTTGCGCGCTTCGACCTTCGCGGCATCGATCCCATGCCCGCCGGACTCCCGCGGGTCGAGGTGACGTTCCTGATCGACGCCAACGGGATTCTCCAGGTCAGCGCGACCGAGCAGCGAAGCGGCCGGTCGGCGGCCGTCGAGGTGAAGCCCTCCTACGGGCTGACCGAAGCACAGATCGAGCAAATGCTGGCGGACTCGTTCCGACACGCCAAGAGCGATTTGGAGCAGCGAGCCCTGATCGAAGCCAGAAATGAAGCGAACGAAATCGTCCACGCCACGGAGCGGGCGCTTAAGCGAGGGCGCACGCTCGTTGCAGCGGACGAGGTCGCGCGTATCGAGACGTTGCTCGGCGAGTTGAAAGCCGCGATGGACGGTACCGACCGGCAGGACATCAAGCAAAAGAAGAATCAGCTCGATCAGGCGACCCGCCATCTAGCCGAGGTGTTGATGGATTCGGCCCTCCAGGAGGCGCTCCGCGAGCGGAACGTGGCGGAATTCCTCCCCAAGTCCTGATGTGAACAGCCCGCAATCACTCGAACGAGCCGAGCCGCGTTTGGCCAAGCCCAGGCACCGCGTGACGTTTCTGCCGGCGAATATCACGGTGGAGGTCGAAGACGGCACCTCCATCCTCGACGCGGCGCTGACCCATTCGATCGACCTTGAGCACAATTGCGGAGGCAACTGCGCCTGCTCCACCTGCCACGTCATCGTGCAGGAGGGGATGGAGCACCTCTCCGAGCTATCAGAGGAAGAGGAGGACCAGCTCGACGACGCGGACGGTTTGACCATGCGGTCGCGGCTGGGATGCCAGGCCAAGATCTCGGGGCCGGTGGTGGTCCTGATTCCTTCATAGTCCTGTAATCCAGAGGAGCGATTGATCCTGCGCCCGACCGGGAGGAACATATGAAACTGACGTGGAACGACGCGGAAGACATTGCGATTCAACTCGCGGAGAAATTTCCCGGCCTCGATCCGCTGACCGTGCGGTTCACCGACCTCCACAAATGGGTCGTCGCGCTGCCGGATTTTGCCGACGATCCCGCCAAGTCCAACGAAGGCATTCTGGAGGCGGTTCAGATGGCGTGGCACGAGGAGTACAAGCACGGCTGAGAGAACGGCTCTGCGTCACGCTTCAGGCTCGCAAGCCTCGTTGACACTTCCCGCAGGCCTGTGACACAATCCGCGCACGTCTTCGCCACGCCCCCGCGCTTCGGCGCCTGACGTCGACCCGTTCCCATGCCGACTGAACGCCTTCAGAAACTGATCGCACGCGCCGGGATTGCCTCTCGCCGCGCCGCGGAGCAACTCATTCTCGACGGGCAGGTCACGGTCAACGGCCGGGTGGTCACGGAATTGGGCAGCAAGGCGGACCCGGCCGAGGATCACATCAAAGTCCGAGGCAAGCTGCTGCAGTTCGGCACCCCGTCGGTCTACGCGATGCTGCACAAGCCCAAGGGGTACGTGACCACGCTGCACGATCCCCAGGGTCGGCCCACGATCGTTGATCTGATCCGCGGCATCAGGGGCCGCGTGTTTCCGATCGGGCGGTTGGACTTCGACACCGAGGGGCTCCTGCTCCTGACCAACGACGGCGAGTTGGCGAACGCGCTCATGCATCCCAGCCGGGAGGTCCCGAAGGTTTACGCGGTCAAGATCAAGGGCAAGGCCACGGATGAGGAGGTGGCCAAACTCGAGGCCGGCGGGATCTACATCGGCCCGGGTCGCTCCGCCCCGTGCCGTGTGCGGCGGATGCGCGAGGCCGAGCAGAACGAGTGGCTGGAAATCACGCTTCACGAGGGCAAGAAAAGACAAATTCGAATTATGTTACAAAGACTTAGCCATTCGGTATTAAAGTTGATTCGAGTATCTTATGCCGGGATTCCACTGGGGACGTTGCCGCGCGGTGAGGTTCGGCTGCTGACGCCCGTCGAGATCAATCGGTTAAAGGCCGTGGCATTCGGCGGCTCGCCTACTCGGGTGAGCAAACCCGCCAAGCGGCTCGCGACGGCGGCGCGATGAACCGAACCCATTACTGCGGTGTCTTAAGGGCCGAACACGTCGGCCAAGACGTGACGCTGACGGGCTGGGTGCACCGGCGTCGCGACCACGGCGGCTTGGCCTTCATCGACTTGCGCGATCGCACGGGACTGGTCCAGATCGTGGTCACGCCCGAGACCGAGGGCGGGACCACGGTCGCCCACGAGGTGCGGAGCGAGTACGTGCTGGAAGTCGCGGGTCGCGTGACCGCGCGCCCCACCGGGACGGAGAACGCCAATTTACCCACCGGCCAGGTCGAGGTCTCGGTCAAACGGCTGACGGTTCTGAATCCCGCCAAGACCCCGCCATTCCAGATCGACGAGGTGGGTGAGGTGGCGGAGACGGTCCGCCTCAAACACCGCTACCTCGATCTGCGGCGTCCGGAGATTCAGCAGCATTTCCTGCTGCGGCACCGCGTGACCACGCTGGTTCGGGAGTTTTTGAACGCCAAGGGTTTTCTGGACATTGAAACGCCTGTCTTGACCAAGAGCACGCCGGAAGGCGCGCGCGACTATCTGGTCCCGAGCCGGGTCAACCCCGGGCAGTTTTTCGCGTTGCCGCAGTCGCCGCAACTCTTCAAGCAATTGTTGATGGTGGCGGGCTTCGACCGCTACTACCAGATCGTCAAATGTTTTCGCGACGAGGATCTTCGCGCCGACCGTCAGCCCGAGTTCACGCAGATCGATCTGGAAATGTCGTTCGTCGACCGCGAGGACATCCTCACGCTGATGGAAGAGATGGTCGCGGCGTTGTTCAAGGAGATCAAAGGCGTCAACTTGCCGCGGCCGTTCCCGCGCCTGTCGTACGCCGAGGCCATGGCGCGCTTCGGCGTGGACAAGCCGGATACCCGATTCGGGATGGAGCTTCGCGACGTGTCGGACCTCGTGCGGAGCACGTCGTTTCAGGTGTTTCGCCAGACCTTGGACAAGGGCGGCATCGTCAAAGGGATCAATGCCCAGGGTCAGGCGCACTGGTCGCGCAAGGAACTGGATGACATCACCAACGAAGCCAAAGCGCTCGGCGCCAAGGGGCTGGCCTGGTTGAAGGTGACCGATGCCGGCGCCGAATCGCCCATTGCCAAGTTCTTCGACGATGCGACGCTCAAAGCCGTGGTCCGCAGCCTGAACGGTATGCCGGGCGATCTCCTGCTGTTCGTCGCGGATGCGCCCGCCACGGCCAACGCAGTGTTGGGCGCTCTGCGTCTCGCGCTGGGCAAGCGCCTCAATCTGATCGACCACGCGAAGTTCACCGTGCTCTGGGTGCTCGACTTCCCGCTGTTGGAGTACGATGCGGAGGAGAAGCGCTGGGTGGCGATGCATCATCCGTTCACCTCACCCATGGACGAAGATTTGGAAAAGGTGGACAGCGATCCGGGCAAGGTTCGCGCCAAGGCGTACGATATGGTGCTCAACGGCGAGGAGATCGGCGGGGGCAGCATCCGGATCCACCGCCAGGAGGTTCAGTCCCGCATGTTCTCGCGGCTCGGCATCGGGAAGGAAGAGGCCGAAGCGAAGTTTGGTTTCTTATTGGAGGCGCTGCAGTACGGCGCGCCGCCGCACGGCGGCATCGCGTTCGGGTTGGACCGCCTCGCGATGTTGTTGGTCGGTGCGGAGTCGATCCGGGACGTGATCGCGTTTCCGAAGACGCAAAAGGCGATCTGCCAAATGACCAATGCGCCGAGCCCGGTGGATGAGAAGCAGCTCCGCGAACTGTCGATCCGCGTGGTCCTGCCCCCGAAACAGAACCCGGAGAAGACACATGGCTGACGACGGAAAAGCCCTGCTCCTGAAGACCGCGGCCGACGTGGGCAAGTACTACGCGTTCATCGGCCAGGCGCTGCGCGCGATCTATGATCCGGCCTCGGCCGCGCAGTTGCCCGCGGAGGTCCTCCACGGCCAGATCGACCAGATCCGCGCCTCCCTCGCTCCCGCACTTGAGACCAACCCGGTTGTGAAACAGAATTTTGCCGAGATCGACGCGCAGATCGAACGCCTGCGCCTGGAAGCGGCCGGCGGCGAGAAGAAGGCCCTGGCCGAGGCGAGGGCCTTGGGCGACAAGATCCAGGAGCGCGCCAAAGTCGTGAGTGACCTGGTGGCCTTGTTTCGTCGTTTGTAACAGCCTGTCTGAGAAACCGCGAAGGCGGAGCCTGTTCAGGAATGCGTCAGATGCAAGGCGCTGCGAGCACCGGACCTGTAGGGGCGTATTGCAATACGTCCCTACGAAACCGTCAGGATCGGATACGCAGCAGCAACGCTGCAGATGACCATTGCTTCGCCACCTGCAAGGTCCCGTCGGGCCTATTAACACTCGCGCCTCTGGCGCGTGCAGGTTCCCGGACAGGCTCATAAGCATGTCTTGGATGCCGAAGCGGATTGAGACCGCTCGGCTCATCCTGCAGCCCACCGGCGAGGGCGAGAGTCCCACTTCAGGCAGGAATTTCGCCATGCGCCCTGGCCTTCCCAATCAGTGGCGAGTTGTCCCCAAGGATACTGAGCAGGTCATCGGTCTGATCGGCTTCATTCGCTGGGAGCGGGAGAAGGGGGTTGCGGAGATTGGCTTCGGCATTGTACAAGCCATGTGGGGGCAGGGGTATATGACCGAAGCGTGCCGGGCGGTGGTGGACTTTGGATTCGAAGACATGGGGTTGACCCGAGTGGAGGCGCGTTGCCAGGTCAGCAATCCTGCGTCGGCGCGGGTGTTGGAGAAGATCGGGATGCGGCGCGCGGGCACGGTGCGCGGCCGCGTACACTCCAAGGCGCCGGAAGAAGACTTTTGGCTGTACGCCGTTGAGCGGGGAGGGACTGATGCGCCCGATCGCTGAGCAGCGCCCGCTGACAGACGTCCTCTCCGCGCACGTGGGCCGTCCCGGTGTGCTCTGCCATGCGGCCTACTGCAGCATCGGACTGTGGCGGACCGCCGAGCAGCCTGGCGGCGACGTGCCCGTGATCCTGGGCTCGGCGGGGAATCCACCGGGGCACCGCGTCCACTTCTTCGCCCGGTCGTACGCCGCGACGCCGCTGGATCCCTCGCGCCACGCGAGCGTCACCGCGGAATTCGGGATCGAGCGGTTTGCCAAAGGCTACGGCCTGGAGCCCGTGGGCACGGGCATCGGTCTCGGCCTGGTCACGCGCTACGATGCCTACCTCTGCGTGTACGAGGCGGACGACCTCTCGCAGATCGGCCTCACCGAACAGACCACCTCGGACCCGGAAGCCGCGGACGTGGACGAAGCCCCGGCCGTGCTGGCCGGCGCCGAGGGCGTGCGCGTGTGCTTGATGATTCTGTACGGCTATATCCTGGGCACGCTCCGATTCGATCCCACCCGTCGTCGCGTCGTGCTGACCGACGGCGACCTCGACTCCGCCTCCTACACCGTGCTGCGCTCCGGCCTCTCGATCAAACCCACGACGTCCAGAGTCATCCCCAAAGCCATTCAGAACCAATTCGATGCGTCCCCTTCGGCGGTCTATGACTTGCACCGACATTGCGGGTGGAAGGAACGGATCGAGGAGGTGGGGAGGCTGTACGCCTTCAACTGAGGCGACTCGCGCGTGGCGGGGCCCGCCTCGCGGGGTGTTTCGGTTCCGACAGTCGACCGTCGTCCGCTGATCGGGAGTCGATCAGCCGCGCCGATGAACCATCGCAACGCAGTCCGTATCGAGGGGCACGTGAGCAAGGGCTTCGAGCCCGTGCGCGACGCGTTTGCCGAGAATTTCTCGCGGCGGCACGAGCTGGGCGGCGCCTGTTGCGTATATTACCGGGGCGACAAGGTTGTGGATCTGTGGGGCGGGCTGCGGAACAAGGCGACCGGCGAGCCGTGGGAGGAAGACACCATGGTCCTGGTCTACTCCGCAACCAAGGGCCTGGCTGCGATGACGCTGGCCATCGCACATTCCCGCGGATGGCTCGACTACGACAAACGGGTCTGCTCCTACTGGCCCGAATTCTCCCGACAGGGGAAAGAGCGAATCACCGTCAGGCAGCTCCTGGCTCACCAGGCAGGCCTGTTCGCGTTCGATGAGCAGGCGGACAGGAGCGTGGTCGCGGATCTCGATCGTCTGGGGGTCGTGCTGGCCCGCCAGAAACCGGTCTGGGAACCGGGCACGCGGCAGGCCTATCACGCGATCAGCCTCGGCTACTACGAAGCCGAGTTGCTACGCCGCATCGATCTGCGGCATCGCAGCCTGGGTCAGTTCTTCCAGGACGAAATCGCCACGCCCCTGGGCATCGACTACTACATCCGTTTGCC
Organism: Nitrospirota bacterium; assembly: GCA_040757335.1. Classification (NCBI taxonomy): domain Bacteria; kingdom Pseudomonadati; phylum Nitrospirota; species Nitrospirota bacterium. The sequence goes on from JBFLXB010000012.1 coordinate 85,405, forward strand.
CGAGTCGATCCCCAATTCCAGGCTGGCCACCCTGGCGAGACCCAGCCGGATCGAGATGCTGCTCGGATTCCCCCTCCGGCTGACGCTGGCCGTGATGAATCCTCGCGCGAACATCATTCGAGCGCTCGCCGGCTCCATGTTTCCCCACGACGAGCAGCGCATCTATGCGCGCAACTTCGAAGTGCCCGCAGGAGGGGGGGTGGGCACGGCGCGCGCCATGGCCCGCGCCTACAGCGTGTTCGCAACCGGCGGCCACGAATTGCGGTTGCGCCCGGAAACCCTAGAGGCCTTGTCCGCGCCCGCAATCCCGCCCAAGCGCGGCTTCTACGATGAGTGCTTGATGGGCGACGGCGTCCAGTTTTCGCTGGGCTCTATGAAGCATTGCCCCGTGTGGTCATTCGGCAACGAGGGCTCGTACGGATCGCCCGGAACCGGCGGTTCCCTCGGCTTCGCCGATCCCAAGGCCGGCATCGGCTACGCCTACGTCACGAGCAAGGTCGGGACAGCGATTACAGGCGACCCGCGGGAAGTCGCGCTGCGGAACGCACTGTACGCAATCATTCCGCCGGCATCGTAGCAATCAAAGCAGATTTGCCTCTTCGACCGCGTGTCATCTACAATGGATGCGCAGGCTAGGGCGTCGGGGATTGTGGGAAGGGGGAGCGGATCGATGAGTGAATTGGTGTTCTTGGTCGAGGAAGCGGCGGAAGGGGGGTATACCGCTCGAGCCTTGGGAGAAAGTATTTTTGCCGAGGCTGACGAGTGGGAGAGCTTAAAACGCAACGTGTTGGACGCCGTGGCCTGCCATTACGGTGATCGCGCCGGAGCCCCAAAGGTCATCAGACTGCACCTCGTGAAAGACGAAGTCCTCGCCGTGTGAAGCTGCCCCGCGACCTCGGCGCCGGTGAACTCTGTCGCCTTCTGGCCCGCTACGGGTACTCCATCACGCGGCAGACCGGGAGTCATATTCGCCTCACCACCGTCCAGGGCGGCGAGCATCACATTACGATTCCCGCCCATGACTCCCTTCGCGTTGGGACGTTGAATGCGATCCTGTCAGACGTTGCCGCGCATCTCCAGAAAACAAAGGAAGCGGTTGTGAGGGAGCTCTTCTCCTGAGGCGGGAATGGAAAAGGACGGCGTTCGGCCCCGATTGATCACGGCTTACCCGTGCGAGGACGACAATGATTAAGGAACATGACCGCATCGTTCTAACCAGCGACCTCCCCGAAGAGGGTCTCAAAGCCGGTGACGTGGGCACGGTGGCGCACGTCCACCGAGAGGGCGAGGCGTTCGAGATAGAGTTCGTCGCCCTGGATGGCCATACCGTTGCAGTGGCCACGGTCCGTGCCTCCCACGTGCGCGCCGTCACACCACGGGATATCGCACACGCCCGTCGGCGAGAAATCGCAGTGTAGCTGTGCTGATCTGAATTCCCCTCGCTCGTTCGCATCGTATCCGGGGTCGTCGTATCCGGGGTCGAATCTTTGTGCGCCAGGCGAAGCCTGGGAAAGGGGGAAGCCATGTAGAGCGAGGGTGGAAACCTTTCAACGGAACCCAGCAGGTAGCCAGCCCTGCCCGGCAACGGAAGGGCATCCAGC